>JBIOZO010000224.1:0-9982 GCA_044871215.1 Gaiellaceae bacterium
GTCCTCGCCGACAGGACCGCTCGGGCCGGGAGGCCCGGCACTGCCGCGCGCGCCCTGCGGCCCGGTCGCGCCGTGGCGTCCGGTCGAGAGTCCCTGACGATTGGAGTCCGACCTCTGAGTCCCGGCGGTCGACCGGGTCGTCGAATCGGTGGTCGTGGAATTCCTGTGCACGTAGACGACCCGCGTCGTGCTGCGGGCCGAGCCGGAGAAGCCGCCAGCCCTGCTAGAGCCCGGGCGAGTCGAGCCGCCGGCACACGAGCTGTGCCCGCCCGCCGAGCCGTGCGCCGTCGAGTGCTCCTGTTGCCGGAGCACGACCGCGGGGAGCGAGTGTCCGACTGTCGCCGAGCTCGCCGTCCCCGGCGCGACCGAGTCGCGCAGGAGGAAGGCGCCGACCGCCAGCGTCACCGCCAGCGGGATCAGCGCCAGGGCGGGGACGCCGGCGAGCCGCCGGAAAATCCGGTTGGGTCCCTCACCGCGCAGGGGGTTGCGCTCGCTCGCCACGGTTTCCGCATCGGCTGCTAGAGGCTGGGAACGGGAGGCACCCGGTGTGAAATCGGTATGACCGGCGCGAAGATCACCGTTCCGAGGGACTCAGGCGGCCAACTCCTGGGTCGGAAGGCCGGATTCGGACAGCGAGAGCGGCAGCTCCACGCGCACGGTGGTGCCGACGTCGACCGTGCTCTCGAGCCGGATCCGGCCGCCGTGCCGCTCGACGATCGTCTTGGCGATCGCCAGCCCGAGACCCGTCCCCGGAATGGCGTTCTCGGAGGCGCGGGAGCTGCGGAAGAACCGCTCGAACAGCTGCTCCTGCTCGCTTGCGGCGAGCCCGAGGCCGGTGTCCTCGACCTCGATCAGGGCGACGCCTCCCGCGGCGGAGAGGCGCACCTCGACGCGACCGCCCGCGGGCGTGAACTTGAGCGCGTTCGAGACGAGGTTGTCGAGCACCTGTGCGAGCCGCGCCGGGTCGCCCTGCAGCGGTGACGGCAGACGTTGCGTGCTCCGCACGAGCTCGATGCCCTTCGTGTCGGCCGCGGGCTGCGACGCCTCGACGCACTCGTCCACGAGCAGGTCGAGCTCCACCGGCCGCAGCTCGAACGCGAGCTTTCCGGCGTCGACCTGGGCGAGGAAGAGCAGGTCGCTGACGAGATCGAGCAGGCGCGATGTGTTCCGATCGACGACGGCGAGGTAGCGCTGTTGCTCGTCACTCATCCGGCCGTCCTCCTGGAGCAGCTCGACGTAGCCGCGGATCGAGGTCAGAGGGGTGCGAAGCTCGTGCGAGACGAGGGAAATGAACTCGTCCTTCATCCGGTCGAGCTCGCGCAGCCGGTCGGCGTCGTCGCGGAGGCGCCGGTTGTGCGACTCGAGCTGCCGCGTGACCCGCCGCAGGATCGGGAAGAGCGACAGGTAGAGCGCGAGCAGCGCGAGGGTCAGGATCAGCGCCAACTTCTCGCGCGCGTCGCCGACGCTGACGGCGACCGCGCGATAGTCCTGGTCGAGCTCGACGGCGCCGATCGACCGCGAGCGCGCCGTTAGGCGGACCGGGACGAGCACGCGCAGTACCTTCAGGTTCTTCTGGCCGCGCCAGGTCTGGGTGTGGGCGACGCTCCGCTCGACGGAGCCGCCGAGCACGTCGCGCAGCTGCGTGGGGTGCGGCACCTCGGTCCCGATCAGGACGTGGTTGGCGGCGTAGGTGATCGTGCCGTCCGGGGCGACGAGGCGGCCGCCGACGACGCCGGGGATGAGGATGCTCTGGCGGAAGAGCCGGTCGAGCGAGTCGCGGCGCTCCCGCGTGACCGGTGCGCGGAAGTCCGACGACCGGAGCTGCTCGCTCAGGTTGGCGGCGACCACCGCGTGCGCCTGGCCTTCGAGCGTGCGCTGGGCGCGGCTCGCGACCTCCCTGTTGACGAGCCACGCGATCGCCAGGCCGGAAGCCAGCAGCACCGCGCCGGCGTACAGCGCGAAGCGCAGCACGAGCCGGGGCCCGCGCTCGGTCGATCCATCGTTGGAGTCGTGAACAGCCATCGTGCTCGCCGCCGCATCAATCGGCAGCAAGGGCCGAGGAGCGCAGGGTTTTCCTGCTTAGAAGCGGTCATCTGCAGCCGTAAATCACCCTTCCGGGGGAGCGTTCTCGCTCCGGCGGCGTTGAACGGGCACAATCCGCGAGATGGCGACGACCGAGAACGAGCGCAAGCTCGGCGGGGACGACGAGTGGAAGCGCGAGCTGTACGAGGCCGCCCCGGAACGGCAGGGCGAGCTCTTCAGCACGATCTCGGGGCTCGAGAACGAGCCGCTCTACACACCTGAGCGCGTCGAGCTCGACTACGACCGCGACCTCGGCTACCCGGGCGCGTATCCCTTCACGCGCGGCGTCTATCCGTCCATGTACCGCGGTCGGCTCTGGACGATGCGCCAGTTCGCGGGCTTCGGCACCGCCGAGGAGACGAACGAACGCTTCCGCTACCTGCTCGACCACGGCCAGACCGGCCTCTCGACCGCCTTCGACATGCCGACGCTGATGGGCTACGACTCCGACCACGCGCGCTCGCTCGGCGAGGTCGGGCGCGAGGGCGTCGCAGTCGACTCGCTCGCCGACGCCGAGACGCTGTTCGAGGGCATCCCGCTCGGCGAGGTCTCGACCTCGATGACGATCAACGGGCCGGCGGCGATGCTGCTCGCGTTCTACGTGTGCGTCGCCGAGCAGCAGGGCGTCGAGCGGGCGGAGCTGCGCGGGACGATCCAGACCGACATCCTCAAGGAGTACATCGCGCAGAAGGAGTGGATCTTCCCGCCCGAGCCGTCGATGCGGCTGGTGACGGACATGGTCGAGTTCTGCGCGCGCGAACTGCCGCGCTGGCACCCGATCTCGATCTCCGGCTACCACATCCGCGAGGCCGGCTCGAACGCGCCGCAGGAGCTCGCCTTCACCCTCGCCAACGGCTTCGCCTACGTCGACGCAGCGATCGAGCGCGGCCTCGACGTCGACGAGTTCGCGCCGCGGCTCAGCTTCTTCTTCAACGCGCACCTCGACTTCTTCGAGGAGATCGCGAAGTACCGGGCGGCGCGTCGGATCTGGGCGCGCGAGCTGCGCCAGCGGTACGGCGCGAAGAACCCGCGCTCGTGGCTGATGCGCTTCCACACGCAGACGGCGGGCGTCTCGCTTACGGCCCAGCAGCCGGAGGTGAACATCGTCCGCACCGCGCTCGAGGCGCTCGCGGCCGTGCTCGGCGGGACCCAGTCCCTGCATACGAACTCCTTCGACGAGGCGCTCGCGCTGCCCACCGAAGACGCGGTCCGGATCGCGCTCCGCACCCAGCAGGTGATCGCGCACGAGACGGGCGTCGTCAACACGATCGATCCGCTCGGCGGCTCCTACTACCTCGAGGAGCTGACCAACCGGCTGGAGGCGGAGGCGTACGACTACTTCGGCCGGATCGAGAAGCTCGGCGGCGTGATCGCCGCGATCGAGGAGAACTTCCAGCAGCGCGAGATCGCGGAGGCGTCGTTCCGCTACCAGGCCGAGGTCGAGTCGAAGCAGCGCGTCGTGGTCGGCGTCAACCGCTACCAGCTTGAGCACGAGGGCGAGATCGAGCTGCTGCGCGTCGACCCGGCGCTCGAGCGCAAGCAGGTCGAGCGCGTGCAGGCCGTGCGCGCGCGACGCGACTCCTCTGCCGTCGAGCGGACGCTCGCCGCCCTGAAGGAAGGCTCGGTGCAGGAGAACGTGAATCTGATGCCCCTCCTGATCGACGCCTCGCGCGCGTACGTGACCATGGGGGAGATGTGCGATGCGCTCCGCGAGACCTGGGGCACGTGGCGAGAAACCCCCGTCTTCTAACTTTCGCGCTACTGTGAGCGTCGTACCCCTTTGACCCCGATGAACTCCGTCGCAGAGACCTTCAGCTCACCGCGGTTCCAGCGCTACCTGCTCTGGTTCGGCGTTGCTGTGCTGGCGGCTGGGGGCGCCGCGCTGCTCGTCGTCCTGATGGGCGGCCAGAGCGGGAACCCGAAGGCGAACGACAAGGGCTTCCACCCGACGCTGCCCGCCAAGAGCATCCCGCTGAGGAACTCGGACGGCGTCATCGTCAAGACGTACCAGCAGCTCGACCCGAACATCCGCGACTCGGTGAAGACGTTCATCGCCACCGTCGTCGCGCGCGAGCACGTGGGCGACTCGTGGAACGTCGTCGCGCCGAGCATGAAGGCGGGCTACACCAAGACCCAGTGGACGAAGGCGGAGGACCTGCCGGTCGTCCCGTACCCCGGGGTCGACGAGAAGCGCACCCAGTTCTACCTCGACTACGCCTCGACGAAGGAGATCCTCGTCGAGGTCGGCCTCGCCGGAAAGAAAGGCGTGAGCACGCGGCCGGTCACCTTCCAGCTCGGCCTCGTGCCGGCGGGGAAGCACCACTGGCTGGTCGACTACTGGATGCCGCGCTGGACGCCGCCGGTCCCGCAGGGCCAGTAACGCTTCTTTCGGAGAACTGCTAGATCTCGATCTCGAGCCCGTCGTGGGCGAGCTCGATCTGCTCGGCGAGCGGCCGCTCGAACGGGCGGTGCGTGAGCAGGAGCCGCTTGGCGCCCGCCGCTTCGAAGGCTTCGATCGCCTCCTGTGAGGCAAGGTGGCCGCGCGTGCCGCCCTCGGGGTTCGGCTTGTCGAGCGTCGCCTCGCAGACGAAGAGGTCGGCCTCGCGGGCGATCTCGGTCAGGCCGTCGCTCGGCCCCGAGTCCCCCGAGTAGCCGATCACCGTGCCGTTGGCCGAGGCCCGGAATCCGAACGCGACGAGCTGGTAGTGCAGTACGCGGTGGGCCGTCACCTCGAAGCCGGCCGCGGTGAACGGCTTGCCGTCCTCGTACTCCTTGAGGCGGAAGGCCTGCTCGAACATCTCCGGCTGGCCGAGCCGCCCGCCGATCGAGCAGAGGAGCTCGCGGCCCTCCGGCGGCACCCAGAGCTCCGGCTGCTCGATGCCCTCGCCCGGCCCGAGCGTGGAGCCCCACACCCAGGGAACGAGATCCCCCCAGTGGTCGAGGTGCCAGTGCGTGATCGCGATCGCGTCGACGTGCGGCCAGGACTCGCGCTCGCGTAGCTTCGCCAGGACGCCCGGGCCGCAGTCGAGCAGTAGCCGGCCCGGCCCTTCGAGGAGGTAGCCAGACTGGGCTCCGCCAGGATTTGGCCAGGCCGGGGAACAGCCGACTACGGTGAGTTTCACGCTCATATACTCGCGGAGATGGCCAGCAAAATTCGTGTCGTCATAGCGAAACCCGGTCTCGACGGACACGACCGGGGGGCGAAGATCATCGCACGTGCGCTGCGCGATGCGGGGATGGAAGTCATCTACACAGGCCTCCACCAGACGCCGGAGCAGATCGTCGAGACCGCGATCCAGGAGGACGCCGACGCGGTCGGCATCTCGATCCTCTCGGGCGCGCACATGACGCTCGTGCCGCGGATCCTCGAGGGCCTGCGCGAGAACGGGGCCGAGGACGTACTCGTCGTGCTCGGCGGGACGATTCCGGCCGAGGACTCGGAAGAGCTGCAGCGCCAGGGCGTCGCGGCCGTCTTCACGCCGGGGGCGCCCACGAGCGAGATCGTCGAGTTCCTGCGCGGGAAGGTGCTCGCATAGGCGTTCTTATCGACCGCGACGGCGCGATCGTTACCGTCACGATCGACCGGCCGGAGGCGATGAACGCGCTCGACCGCCCGACGCTCGAGGAGCTGCGCGACCGGTTGCGGGAGGTGGCCGGCGACGGGGGGTCGCGGGTGGTGGTGCTGACCGGCTCGGGCGACAAGGCGTTCGTCGCGGGTGCCGACATCAAGTACATGAGCGGCCTCTCGGTCGAGGAGGCCAAGGCCTGGGGCGACCTCGGGCACGACTGCGCGGAGGCGCTGGAGACGATGCCGCAGCCGACGATCGCGGCGATCGACGGCTTCGCGCTCGGCGGCGGCTGCGAGCTCGCGCTTGCGTGCGACCTGCGCTACGCGTCATCGCGCGCGAAGCTAGGACAGCCCGAGATCAACCTCGGGATCATCCCGGGGTGGGGAGGGACGCAGAGGCTCGCGCGTGTCTGCGGGCTGGGCGTCGCGAAGGAGCTGATCCTCACGGGCCGGCTCGTCGACGCCGAGGAGGCCCAGCGCATCGGGCTCGTCAACGCGGTGCACGACCCGGCGCTCGACAAGGCACGCGAGGTCGCCGGGCTCCTCGCCTCGAAGAGCCCGGTCGCGCTCGCCGCCGCCAAGCAGGCAACGAACCTCGCGCTGCACGGCGAACACGTCGAGAACCTCCGGCGTGAGGCCGACGCGTTCGGCACGCTCTTCTCGAGCGAGGACGCAAAGGAAGGCATGACTGCGTTCGTCGAGAAGCGCGAGCCGAAGTTCGCCGGCCGCTAAGGCGAGACGAGGGAGACGAGCGAGGCGCTGAGCGCCAGGTCGTCGCCGCGCTGCGCCTTCAGCGTCGTCGGCGCGGCCGCCGTCCAGATGTCGACCTGCTGCTTCGGCTTGGCGGAGGACAGGTCGGTCGGCGTCCCCGGTGAGCCGAGCTTCGGGACTCGCTGCACCGTCGCGTCGACCGGCACGGTCACGAGCAGGCGCCGCTTCAGCGTTTGGTGCTGGCGCATCGGCCACGCGTTGACGGCGGCAAGGCTCAGCCGTACCGCGTCGTCCTTGACGGACACGACGGTGCCGCGCAGCTCGAGCGTGAACGGCATCCCGCGCGGCGCCGAGAAGAGCAGGTGCGTCGCGCGCTGCAGCCACAAGTAGGGGTCGGTCGCGGCCTTGCGCCCGGGGTGGAGCTCGAAGTGCAGGTGCGCGTGGATCCCGTTCGCATCTCCCGAGTCGCCGACGTAGCCCACCGGCTGCCCTGCGACCACCTTGGCGCCGTCCTTCAGCCCCTTCGCGTACGCGGTCCCGGCGACGCACTTGCCGCGGTTGTCGTTCTTCGGCGTCAGGTCGTTGTTGAGGTGGATGTAGTAGTAGTCCGTGCCGCTGGCGCCGTGGAGATAGAGCATGCAGCCGGCGGTGGCGGAGTGGGTCCAGAACTCGACCTTGCCCGCCTCGGCGGCGAGGGCGAGGCTGCGCTTGGCCGCGACGATGTCGATCCCCTGGTGCGGAGGCCCGTCAGCTCGCGGGTCGCCGAAATCGTCCGTGTACGTCGTGCTCCCGAGCACCGGGAAGACGATCTTCTGCGGCACGGCGGCGCCCGCGCCGCCCACGAGGGTGAGGAGCGTGACTGCGAGAACGAGGGTTCCTCGGGCTGTCGTCCGGTGGCTGATCATGGGCTCCGGTCGTGCTCGAAGCGCCGGACCCTAGCAAGGCTGCTCGCTAGAGTCCGCGCGGCATGAAGATCGCCGTCTGCGCGAAGTACGTCCCCGAAGCGACCGCCGCGCGGCGCATCGACCCATCCACGAAGCGACTCGACCGCTCCGGTGAGGGCGCGCTGAATCCGTTCGACGCAAACGCGGTCGAGGAGGCGCTGAAGCTCAGGGAAGCGACGGGCGACGGAGAGGTCGTGATCGTCTCCGTCGGGCCCGAGCGCGCGCTCGAGGCGATGCGTCGCGCGCTCGCGATGGGTGCCGACCGGGTCGTGCTGGTCTCGGACGAGGCCGCGGCGGGCTCGGACCTCGTCGCGACCAGCCACGTGCTGGCCGCCGCGCTCGAGAAGGAAAATCCCGACCTCGTGCTCTTCGGCCAGCAGGCGAGCGACGGCGACGGCGCCGTGCTCTGGGCCGCGGTCGCCGACCGCCTGCAACGGCCGCTGATCTCGCAGGTGGCCGAGCTCGAGCACACCGACGGCAAGGTGCGCGGCAAGCGGCAGACCGAGTTCGGTTACGACGTGATCGAGGCGCCGGTCCCGGCCGTGATCGCCGTCTCGGATGCAATCAACGTGCCCCGCTACCCGGCACTGAAAGGGATCATGGGCGCCAAGAAGAAGCCGCAGGAGACGCTCTCGCTGCATGACCTCGGCGTGAACGAGAACGAGGCGGGCGAGGCCGGCTCGCGTACCACCGTCGAGGCGCTGAACGACCCGCCCGCGCGCGGCGACACCGTCAAGCTCGAGGACGACGGCTCGGCCGCGGAGAAGATCGTCGAGTTCCTCGCCGAGAAGAAGGCGATCTAGGTGAAATTCCTCGTCTTCCTCGAGCACCACGAGGGCAAGCTGCAGAAGGACTCGCTCGGCGTGCTCGGCAAGGCGGCATCGCTCGGCGACGCGGAAGCGGTGCTGCTGGGCTCCCGTGTCGAGGGCCCCGCCGCGGACGCGGGCCGCTTCGGCGCCGTGCGGGTGCACGTGATGGACGATGTGCTGCTCGACAAGCCGCTGCCGCAGCCGCGCGTCGACGCGCTCGAAACGCTGCTTGGCGACAACGACTTCGACGCCGTCCTCTTCGCCGCGAGCGTCCTCTCGGCCGACGTCGCCGCCGGCCTCGCCGCGCGGCTCGACGCGGGCCTCAACTACGACCTCACCGATCTTGTCGTCGAAGGCGACAAGCTCGTCGGCAAGCGCCCGGCGCTCGGGGACTCCGTCTACGTCGACGTCGGCTGGAGCTCGGAGCGCCGGCTCGCGCTTTTCCGCTCGGGAACGTTCGACCCACAGGAGAGCGGGGGCCAGGCGGAGGTGCAGAGCTTCGAGGCGCGCCTGCACGACTTCTCGCTGGCGGCGACGATGGTCGAGCAGGCCCACGAGGAGAGCGAGGGGCCGTCGATCGAGGACGCCGACGTGATCGTCGCCGGCGGCCGCGGCCTCGGCGGGCCTGAGGGCTTCCGGGCGGTCGAGGAATTGGCGAAGGCGCTCGGCGGAGCGGTGGCCGCCACACGCGCCGTGGTCGACGCGGGCTGGTACCCGTACTCGGCGCAGGTCGGCCAGACCGGGAAGTCGGTCTCGCCGAAGCTCTACGTGGCGGTCGGCATCTCGGGCGCGATCCAGCACAAGGTCGGGATGCAGAGCTCCGGACTGATCGTCGCGATCAACAAGGATCCGAACGCGCCGATCTTCGAGTACGCCGACCTCGGCGTCGTCGGCGACCTGAACGAGATCCTGCCGAAGCTGACCGAGCTCGTCCGCGCGCGCAGAGCCGCGTGAGAACGCTACGCGTTCTGGTTTCACGCGACAGCGCCGCAAGGCGGGTCAACTGATGGCGCTGCGCCCGTCGGACTTTCCGGCTCCCTTCGACCCGAACGAGTTCGTCGTCGCGCCAGGCGAGGCGGAGATCGAGGTCGGCGTCCTGATCGTCGGCGCTGGCCCCGCAGGGCTGGCGTGCGCGATCCGGCTCGGCCAGCTGCTCGAGGACGCGCCGGAGCTGGCCGACCGGCTCGGCGACGTCCCGGTCACGGTGCTGGAGAAGGGCAAGCAGCCTGGCTCGCACCTGCTCTCGGGCGCGGTCGTCAATCCCCGCTCGCTGCGTCGCCTGTTCGACGGCCGCTTCCGAACCGGCGAGCTGCCGTTCTACGGCCGCGTCGAGCACGAGTCGGTCTACTTCCTGACGCCGCAGCGCTCGCTTCGGATCCCGACGCCGCCGACGATGAAGAACGGCGGCAACTACGTCGCCTCGCTCGCGCAGCTCGGCCGCTGGCTCGCCGAGCGAGCGGAGGAGGGCGGCGCGACGATCCTGCCCGAGACCTCCGGCCACGCCTTGCTCGTCGGCGACGGGCGCGTGCGCGGCGTGCGCACCGGCGACCGCGGCCGCGGGAGGGACGGCCAGGAGCTGGGCAACTTCGAGCCGGGCTCGGATGTCCACGCGCGCGTGACCGTCTTGGCGGAGGGCACGCAGGGCCACCTGACCGGCGTCGCCCTCGACCGCTTCGGCCTCGAGGGCGAGAACCCGCAGGTCTGGGCGCTCGGGGTGAAGGAGGTCTGGAAGGTCCCGAAACCGCTCGACCGCGTGATCCACACGATGGGCTGGCCCCTGCGGCCCGGGAAGAGGTTCCGCGAGTTCGGCGGCTCGTTCGTCTACCCGATGGGCGACGACATGCTCACGATCGGGATGGTGGTCGGCC
>JBIOZO010000225.1:0-3247 GCA_044871215.1 Gaiellaceae bacterium
CGGCGACGGCCTCGATGTCGCCCGAGAGCGTCCGGTCGTCGCGGAGGCGAGGCGAGAGCGAGCGGATGTGCTCCCGCGCGGCCCGCACCCCGACGCCCGGTTGCAGCGGGGCGAGGAACTCGACGCCCTGGGCGCCGGCGAGCAGCTCGATCGCCAGCACCCGCTCGACGTTCTCGAGCACCTGCCAGGCCTTCAGGCCGGAGGCGTTCCCCATCGAGACGTGATCCTCCTGGCCCGCGCTCGTCGGGATCGAGTCGACCGCCGCGGGATGCGCCAGCACCTTGTTCTCGCTCACGAGTGACGCGGCGACGTATTGGGGGATCATGAAGCCGGAGTTGAGGCCGCCGTCGCCGGTGAGGAAGGCCGGCAGCCCGCCGGAGAGGCTCGGGTTGACGAGCCGTTCGACGCGCCGCTCGGCGATGTTCGCCAGCTCTGCGACCGCCATCGCGAGCGCATCGAGCGCCAGCGCGAGGGGCTGGCCGTGAAAATTGCCGTTCGAGACGAGCATCCCGTCCTCGACGAGGACGAGCGGGTTGTCGGTCGCGGCGTTGAGCTCCACGGCGACGGTCGCGCGCACGTAGTCGAACAGGTCGCGCGAGGCGCCGTGCACCTGCGGCGCGCAGCGAAGCGAGTATGCGTCCTGAACCTGGTCGCACCAGCGATGGGACTCGTTGATCGCCGAGTCCTCGAGCAGCCGGAGCACGTTCGCGGCCGAGTCCTCCTGGCCCTTGAGCGGACGCAGCGCGTGGATCTGCGGAAGGAAACTGGTGCGCGAGCCCTGGAGCGCCTCGAGCGAGAGCGCGCAGGCGATGTCGGCCGTCTTCGCGAGCCGGTCGGCGCGGATCACGCCAAGCGCGCCGAAGGCGGCCATGAACTGGGTGCCGTTGACGAGCGAGAGCCCCTCTTTGGCCTGCAGGCGGACCGGCTCGAGGCCTGCCTCTTCGAGCGCCTTGCTTCCAGAGAGGCGCACCCCCTCGAACGTTGCCTCGCCCTCGCCGATCAGCGGCAGCGCGAGGTGGGCGAGCGGCGCGAGGTCACCGCTGGCACCGACCGAGCCGCGGCTCGGCACGTGCGGCAGGACCCCGCGGTTCAGGCACTCGACGAGCAACTCGACGAGCTCCGTCCGCGCGCCCGAGTAGCCCTTGGCGAGCGCGTTGGCTCGGAGCAGCATCGCGGCGCGGACGATCTCGGGCGAATACGGCTCTCCGACCCCGCAGGCGTGACTGCGCAGCAGCCGGAGCTGCAGCTCTTCGGTGAGCTCCTCGGGAATCGAGCGCGAGACGAAGCGGCCGAAGCCGGTATTGACGCCGTACGTGTGCTCGACGCGTCCGTGCGCCGCCTGGTCGACGAGCTCGCGGGCGGCGCGCATGCGCTCGCGCGCGGAGTCGGCAAGAGCCACCGGGCTCGCGTGGACGGCGACCTCCCAGACGTCGGCGAGCGCGAGATCGTCGCCCGTCAGCGCCTTGCTCTCGATCATGCGGCGAGTCTATCCCGCACCCGCCAGGCCGCCCTGGGGCCGAGCGTGCCCGTACTACGGTTCGCCCGGCCTCCTCCCCGAGGCGAGCGTATCGCCCACCGGCGCACGCGTCTGCGACGGATCGTGACAAGTCTGTGACGATGGCAGCTCAGTCGTCGAGCAGGCGCAACTCGAGCACGCGCGAGACGTCGAAGCCGTCGATCCGCAGCGCCGCGCCGGCCGCGGCTGCGGCGGCTCCGGCCGGCATCAGGCCGACGAGCTCCGAGCCGACGACCTCCGCCCCACGCTCGTGGGCGAGACGCTCGACTTCGGCCACGATCCCGTGCAGCGCGGCAGCCTCCCAGTCCTCGACGTTCATGCTCACCTGGACGAGGCCGGCGCGAGGAAGGTCGAGGCCGAGCGCGCGCACTCCGGGGAAGCCCCCGCCGGACTCGCGCACGTCGGCAGCGATCTCGCGCGCGGTCTCCACCGTTCCACGCAAGTTGACGTTGAACGCGATCAGCGGCCGCCGCACTCCCACCAGGACGCCGCCCGCAGACTCCGACAGCTCCGGCGGGCCATGTGCAGGCTCGACCTCGCCGGCGTCCACCCGGCGCTGGAGCTCGCCAGGCCCGCCACGACGGAAGAACGCCGGGCCGCGACCGTCGCCGATCGCTCCGTAGAGGAAGACCGGCAAGCCGAGCTCCTCGCCGACGCGACCGGCCAGCCGCGCAGCCGCCTCGCGCGCGTGAGCCTCGTCGTCAGCGTCGAGCGGGACGAGCGGCACGACGTCGGCCGCACCGATCCGCGGGTGCGCTCCGTCGTGCCGGCGGAGGTCGATCAGGTCCGCCGCGCGCGCGATCCCCGCCAGCAGCGACTCGACGAGCTCGTCGCCCGAGCCAACGAGCGTGAAGACGGAGCGGTTGTGATCCTCGTCGGTGTGGACGTCGAGCAGCCGGGCACCGCCGGAGCGCAATGCCCCGGCGAGCGCTTCGATCGTCGCCCGGTCGCGCCCCTCGGAGAAGTTCGGGACCGACTCGAGAGGCCGTCGCACGGCCCGTAGTCTAGGAAGCGTGAAGGCCTACTACGACCGCCGCGCGCCCGAGTACGACGAGTGGTACCGCGGCGCGGGCCGCTTTGCCGAACGCGACCGGCCGGGCTGGAACCAGGAGGTCGACGCGCTCTGCGGCGCACTCGCGGCGCTTCCGCCGGCTCACACGCTCGACGTCGCCTGCGGCACCGGCTTCCTCACGCGGCACCTTCCAGGCAGGGTCGTCGGTCTCGACCAGAGCGACTCGATGCTCGAGGAGGCACGGCAACAGGCGCCCAACGCCACCTTCGTCCAGGGCGACGCGCTCGCCCTTCCCTTCGAGGACGGCTCCTTCGACCGGGTCGTCACCGCTCACTTCTACGGCCACCTCGAAGACGGCGACCGCGAGCGCTTTTTGGCCGAAGCCCGCCGCCTGGCGCCGGAACTGGTCGTCGTCGACTCCGCCCTGCGCGAGGACGTCGAGCCCGAGGAGCGTCAAGAGCGCGTTCTGAACGACGGCTCGCGCTGGGAGATCTACAAGCGCTACTTCGAGCCGGAGGCGCTCGCACGCGAGCTCGGCGGTGGCGAGGTCGTGTTCGCGGGCCACTGGTTCCTCGCCGTCCGCTCTTGACGCGACGTCGCACGCGCTACCGCTCGCTCGCTTCGCTCCAGCGCGACAACCGCGTCTGTCGCGCCTGCGTCGAGGCCGGGTTCCCGCTCGAGTCGCTGCCGATCGTCCAGCCCTACGAGGGGCAACGCGC
>JBIOZO010000226.1:0-2644 GCA_044871215.1 Gaiellaceae bacterium
TCCGCGCCGTCGACCCCGAGATGCGCTTCTACCAGGCGTCCTCCTCGGAGATGTTCGGCAAGGTGCGCGAGATCCCGCAGACGGAGTCGACGCCGTTCCACCCGCGCTCGCCGTACGGGGTCGCAAAGGCCTACGGCCACCACATCACGGTCAACTACCGCGAGTCGTACGACCTGTTCGCGGTCTCCGGGATCCTCTTCAACCACGAGTCGCCCAGGCGCGGGCTCGAGTTCGTGACGCGCAAGATCAGCGACGGCGTGGCGCGCCTCAAGCATGGGCTGGCCGAGGAGCTGCGGCTCGGGAACCTCGACGCGAGGCGCGACTGGGGTTTCGCGGGCGACTACGTCGAGGCGATGTGGCTGATGCTGCAGCAGGACGAGCCCGCCGACTACGTCGTCGCGACCGGCGAGGAGCACTCGGTGCGCGAGTTCGTCGAGATCGCCTTCGAGCGCGTCGGGCTCGACCCGGAGAAGCGCGTCGTCGTCGATCCGCGCTTCCTGCGCCCGGCGGAGGTCGACCATCTCGTCGGCGACGCGTCGAAGGCCCGCCGCGAGCTCGAGTGGTCGCCGCGCACGAGCTTCCGGGAGCTCGTCGAGCTGATGGTGGACGCCGACGTAGAGCGGGTCGCGAACGAGCTGGCGTGGGAGAGGGGCTAGCGCCTCCGGCCTCGCTGTCGGTCGTCGTCGTCGCGTACCGCTCGGGGCCCTCGCTTCAGCGCTGCCTGCAGGCGGTGCGCGCGGACAGGCCCGACGCGGAGCTGATCGTCGTCGACAACGGCGGCGCCGATCTCGGCGCGGAGCAGGCGACGCTGGTCGACGCCGGCGGGAACCTCGGCTATGCGGGCGGCGCTGCGCTCGGCGCCTCGCGGGCCGGCGGCGACGTGCTCGTCTTCCTGAACCAGGATGCGGTGGTCGAGCCCGGCGCGCTCGCAGCCCTCGCCGCGACGGTCGACGATCCGGAGGTCGGGATCGCGATGGCCCGGCTGCGACTGCTCGACCGGCCTGAGCTGCTGAACTCCGGCGGAACGGTCGTCCACGTCGGCGGGATCGCGTGGGCCGGCCGTTTCGAGCAACGGGCCGCCGAGCTGGTCGAGCGCGAGGACGTGCCGGCTCCGAGTGGGGCGGCGCTCGCGGTCCGCCGAGCGCTCTACGAGGAGCTCGGCGGCTTCAGCCGGGAGCTGTTCATGTACCTCGAGGACCTCGAGCTCGGCTGGCGGGCGCGGCTCCACGGCCTCCGCGTCGTGGTCGAGCCCGGCGCGGACGTCCTGCACGAGTACGAGTTCTCCCGCAACGTGGACAAGCTCGCGCTGCTCGAGCGCAACCGGCTCGTCTTCGTGCTCAGCGCGTACTCGCTGCGGCTGCTGCTCCTGCTCGGCCCGGTGCTGTTCGCGGTCGAGCTTGCGATGCTCGGGCTGTCGGCGCGTCAGCGCTGGCTCGGCGGCAAGCTGCGCGGCTACGGCTGGCTGCTCGCGCGGCCGCGCTGGCTCTTGCACCACCGCCGCGAGACGCAGCGCCTCCGCCGCGTCCGCGACCGCGAGCTGGCGCGCTTCCTGACCCCGACGCTCGACCCCCGGATGATCGAGCTGCCGCGCGGGGCCGGCGCGTTCAACCGGGCAGTCGAGGGGTACTGGCGCGTGGCGCGAAGGCTGCTCTGATGGAGCTCTCGGTCGTGCTGGTCAACCACAACGGCGCGGAGGTGCTGCCGCGCTCGCTCGGAGCGCTCGCGCGGAACACGGCCGCCGGAGAGGTCGAGGGGATCGTGGTCGACTCGGGCTCGGCCGACGGAAGCTGGGAGGGCGTCGAGGCCCACTGGCCGCGGGCTCGTGCGGTGCGCTTCGAGGAAAACATCGGCTTCTGCGCGGGCTGCAACCGTGGCGCCGAGACCGCGGTCGGCCGGCTGGTCGCGTTCGTCAACTTCGACGCCGAGGTCGAGCCGGGCTGGGACGAGCCGCTACGGCAGGTGCTCGAGGATTCGACGGTCGCGGTCGCGACCGGCGTGCTGCTCCGCCCCGAGGGCTCGACGCTCGAGGCCGCCGGCCTCGAGATCGCCCCGAACATGGCCACCTACGGCCGGCTCGACGGCGAGCCCCGCGAGGGACTGCCAACCGAGCCGTTCGAGGTCGAGGCCGCCTCCGGCGCCCTGATGATGGTCCGGCGTGAGGAGTTCCTCGCGCTCGGCGGCTTCTACGAGCCGCTCTTCATGTACGGCGAGGAGGCTGACTACTGCCTGCGGGTCGAGGGCCGCATCGTGCTCGACCCGCGCAGTGCGATCCGCCACGAGCAGGGGCACGCCTCCGGGCCCCTGCGCTCGACGACGCGGCTCTACTGGCCCTCGCGGAACCGGCTGCTGCTCGCTGCCCGGCACCTGCCGCCGCTTGCGCTCGCCAAGTCGATCGCGTCGTCCGCCGCGTTCGACCTGGCCACGCTCGCGCAGACGCGCAGTGGCGTGGCCGCCAAGGCGATCGGGCGCGGCTGGCGCGACGGCCTTCGCGGAATGGCGGCCGAGCGCCGGGCGCGCAAGCCCCGCGAGCGGAAGGCCGCCGCTCGACGGCTGGTCTCCTTCCGCGAGGCTCTGCGCGAGCAGCGCCGCCTGGGCCGCCTCTAGCGGTACTGCCGCTCGAAGCTGCGCCACGACGAGCGCTCGA
>JBIOZO010000227.1:0-13086 GCA_044871215.1 Gaiellaceae bacterium
GTCCTCCCCGCGCTGCTCTTCGGCGTGGTGGCCGTGCTCGTGCCGCTGCGGTTGCACGACGCCGGCTGGGGCGGCGTCGCGATCGGCGCGGTCTTCCTCACGACGGCCGCGCTCGAGACGGTGCTCAACCCGCTGCTCGGCCGCTTCACCGACCGCCGCGGCTATCTGCTGCCCGTGCGGGTCGCGCTGATCGGCTCGGCGCTCGTCTCGCTCGGCTTCGCCTGGACGAGCTCGGCACCCGCGGTGGCAGCGTTGGTGCTGCTCGCCGGCCTCGCCTACGGCGGCTACTACACGCCGGGGATGACGCTGCTCACCGACGCGGCAGAGCAGCGTGGCATCTCGGCTGCGCTTGCCTTCGGAGCGATGAACGGCGCCTGGGCCGCCGGCAACGTCGTCGGGCCTGCGGTCGGCGGCTGGCTGGCCGAGCTCTCGAGCGATGCGCTGCCGTACCTCCTGCTCGCGGCGATCTGCCTCGTCAGCCTGGCCGCGACCTGGCGCGTCTCGGCCCGTCAGCTCCAGCCGAGCTCGCGGCCGAGCAGCCCGTAGAGCCGCCGGTTCGGCTCCGCGAACTCCTCCGCGAGCCGTGAGCGCGTTTCCGGCTGCATCGGCTCGTACTGCCGCTCGTAGACGCGCGGATACGCATCGAGCCGCTGCGGCGCGGCGCCGAGGAACTCGAGCACGCGTGCGTGCGTGCCCGCGGGATCGACGGCGAGGTCCTCGCTCGGGACGATCAGCAGCTGCTCGCGGGGGAACACGTCGAGCCAGCGCTCGAGTTGGTCTGCATACCGCCCGCGGGCCTTGTAGGTGTGGCTCCACCACTCCCGGCTGAAGTAGCGGGGATCGGCGACGAGCCGCTCCTCCTCGCCGCGCAGCCGGTCGTCCTCGGCGGCCAGTGCGTCCTCGAACGAGAGCGGCTCGCGGCCGAGCGCCCGCTCGTGGTTGTAGTGCGACAGCGCCCGGTCGACCGGGTCGCGGACGAGCGCGACCAGCCGGGCCTCGGGCACCAGCTCGCGCACGCGCCGTGGCCCGAGCGGGTGGAACAAGTAGCTGGGGCTCGCCTCGCCCACGAGCTTGCCGCTGGTACGGGCCTTGTTCGGGAAGTTGCCGCGGTACCAGGCCGCGCCGCGCGCGTAGTGGCGGTCGAAGTAGCTGACCTCCTTCCACGACGGCCCGGTGATCGAGGGGTGCTTGCGGAGGTACGAGTAGAGCGCCGTCGTCCCCGCCTTCTGCGCGCCGAGGATCAGGAAGTCCGGCAACGGTCGCGCGAACGAGGTGGCGCGGCCGTACGTCCAGACCGCGTTGCGCAGAACCGCGCGAACGGGGTCCGGCAGCGTCGGGACGAGCTCGGCGAGGCCGCTCAACGGGCGGCGCGGTAGTCCTGCGCCTCGCGGACGAGGGCCTCGAACAGTCGCATGTCCTCGCCGGCCTCCGGATGCCAGAGCACGCCGAGCGCGAAGCGCCGGGACGGATCCTCGAGCGCCTCGATCGTGCCGTCGTCGGCGCGCGCGGACTCACGCAGCCCCTCCCCGAGGCGACCGAAGCCCTGGTGGTGATGAGACTTCACCGGCGCGTGCTCGCCGATCAGGCCGCCAAGCCTCGTCTCCCGCTCGATCGCGACGTCGTGCTCGGCGAACTCGCCCGGCAGCTCCTTGTGCTTCTCGTTTCCGACGACCTCGGGCAGATGCTGGACGAGGTCGCCGCCGAGCGCGACGTTCAGTAGTTGCGAGCCGCGGCAGACGGCGAGCACGGGCATGTCGCGACCGAGCGCGGCCTGCAGCAGGGCCAGCTCACCGCGGTCGCGCTCCTCGTCGATTCCGCCGGTCGCGGCGTGGCGCTCCTGGCCGTAGGTCGCAGGATCGAGGTCGGAGCCGCCCGAGAAGACGATCCCGTCCAGCGCGTCGAGCGTCTCCTCCACACCGTCGTCGGACGGCGGCACGAGCAGCGCGCGCCCTCCTGCGCGCTCGACCGCGCGGACGTAGTCGGCTGGAACGAGCGCGGACTCCTCCTCCCAGGCGCCGAACGTGGCACGCGTCAGGTACGTGGTGATGCCGATCAGCGGCCGCGTCATCGCCGCGTTTATACCTTCTGCCGGGATGCCGGTCTGGACAGCCGAGGTCGAAGTCGACGAGCCGCTCGTGCGGCGCCTGCTGGCGCAGTTCGACCTGCAGGAGTCGCCGCTGCAGAAGCTCGCGGAGGGCTGGGATCACAGCGTCTGGGTCGTGGACGAGCGGTACGTCTTCCGCTTTCCGCGGCGTCAGGTCGCGATTCCCGGCTTCGAGCGGGAGTTCACGGTGTTGCCGAAGCTCGCGCCGCGACTACCGCTGCCGGTACCGCTGCCGACGTTCGCGGGGGAGCCGGCCGAGCGGTTCCCCTGGCCGTTCTTCGGCGGCGAGCTGATCCCGGGCGTCGAGGCGGGCGTGGCCGAGCTCGAGGACGAGGCGCGAGTCGAGATCGGGCTGCAGCTCGCGGCCTTCCTGCGAGCGCTTCACGCGGTTGAGCTCGACGAACCGCTCCCACTCGACCCGAACGGGCGAACCGACACGGCCAAGCGCGTCGGCCTCGCCCGTGCCGATATCGCCGAGCTCGAGCGCCTCGGCCTCTGGCAGTCGCCGCCCGGGCTCGCCACCTTCCTGGAGGAGGCCTTGCAGCTCCGCGCGCCGCAGCGCGCGGCCGTCGCGCACGGCGACCTGCACATCCGGCACCTGCTCGTGGACAACGGCGCCGCGGCAGGAGTGATCGACTGGGGCGACGTCTGCCTCGCCGACCCGGCGATCGACCTGCCGCTGCTGTGGGCGTTCGTGCCGCCGAGCGGCCGCGACGCGTTCCTCGACGAATACGGGCCGGTGTCCGACGCTCAGCTACATCTCGCCCGCCTCCTCTCCGTGCAGCTCTGCGCCGTGCTCGCGCATTACGGCCACTCCGAGGGCCAGCCAGAGATCCTCCGCGCGGGGCTGGACGGGCTCACTCGCACGCTCGCCGACTAGGCGAGCGCAGCGATCCACTCGGCGAAGAGCGGGTCGACGATCGCCTGCTTGCGGCCGTCGGGCTCGATCTCCGCCCGCGAGCTCAAACGGTGGAGAGCCTTCTGCGCGCTCGGCTTGCTCAGGGCGAGGCGCTCGAGCACGGCCGCCCGGTAGGGCGAGCCCTCGCCGGCGAGGATCGCGCGCAGGGTCTTCTGCTCGGAGGTGTCGAGCCCGCGCCACTGCGCCTCGAACTCCGGCTGCAGTTCGTCGAGCGCAGCCGTGTGCGCCCGCTCCCAGTCGTCCAGCGTCGCCGTCCCCTTCGCCTCGACCTCCTCCCACAGGCGGTGCGCCAGCAGCATGGCCCGCTGCGGGTGGCCCTTGGCCGAGGCGAGCAGCGGGTTGAGCGCCTCGCCGACGGAGCGCTTGCTCTCCCGGAACCGCTCGGAGACGTAGCCGGCGAGGTCGTCGTCTCGCAGGCGCCCCAGCCGCAGCGGCACGGCGGAGCCGTAGAGCGGCGCCTCCTTGTGCTCGAAGAGCTGCTTCATCAGGCCGGGCTCGGAGCCGGCGAAGACGTAGGAGGCGACCTCGCCCTGGAACTGGATGTGGCTGCGCAGCAACGCGTCCAGCGACGGCACCTTGCGCACGTCCTGGAACTCGTCGAGCGCGATGTAGGCCCGGAAGCCGCCCGACTCCTCGAGCCGCAGCGGCAAGTCGAGCAGCGCGTGCAGCGCGGGCAACGGGTCGGTCTTCGGCTCCAGCTGCAGGCGCGCGCTGATCCCGAAGGCGCCGAGCGAGAGGCCGAGGCCGGTCTTCTGCAGGAACTCCTCGACGCGCGAGCGGATCGCCCCCCGCAGCTCCTTCGCGTAGGCCCGCTCGAAGCGCACGGCCACGTCCGCGAGCGAGACGACCCCGTACAGATCGACGAGCACCGGAATCAGGCCCTCGCGCTTCTCGCCGTCGGCCAGCGCGCGGCGCAGCAGGCTCGTCTTGCCGTACTTCCGGGGCGCGTAGAGGCGCACGTAATGGCCGCCGACGGCGTTCTTCAGCAGCGCCTCGGTCTCCTCGTCGCGGTCGACGACCTGGTCGGGCTCGATCGGGCGCGAGTAGACGAACGGGTTGACGTCGGTGATCACGGTCGTCCAGAAAGATACCTGTTGGTAGTCCTGATGGATACCTAGCGGTATCTCAACTGCACACCGCGGCGACGGCCGCCTCGAGGTCGGCGCACACCTCGTCGGCGACGTAGACCGTCCACGGATGCGGCGGCGTGCCGCCGGTATAGGCGACCACCCGCAGGCCGAGGGTGTGCGCGTGCCACGCCTCCATGGCCGTGCCCTCGTCCGGCGCCGTGAAGGCGGCGAGCACGGCGTCGCAGGAGGCGATCTCGTCCAGGTCGCCCTCGACGATCTCGGCCTCGTTCCCTTCGGTGCGCCCGCGGAAGTCGCGCCGCATCGGGTCGACCGGCTCGCAGCCCCGCTTGCCCACGAGCGCGGCGGCCCTGCGGCGGTACTCCTCCGCGAATGGCGGCCCTGCCAGGTAGATGCGCCTCACGGCGGCGTACAGTACGCCCGATGGCCGAAGAGTTCGTCGCCCTCGGACACGCCGGCTCGGAGCACTACGCCGGGCTCGAGACGTTCCCGAATCCCGGCGTCGCCCTGGTCGAGATGACGAGCGACGAGCTGGTCGCAATGTGCCCGGTGACGAACCAGCCGGACATGTACGTCGCGACGATCGAGTACGAGCCGGAGGGGCTCTGCCTCGAGTCGAAGTCACTCAAGCTCTACCTCGCCAGCTTCCGCAACGAAGGCGCGTTCTGCGAGGCGCTCGCGGTGCAGATCCGCGACGACGTCGCGAAGGCGCTCGAGCTGTCGAGCGACCGGGTAAGCGTGACGCTCGAGCAGAAGGCGCGTGGCGGGATCACGATCGTCGCCTCGACCTGATCCGCTTCGACCCCACCGAGCCGGCCTTCCTCGACGACCCGTACCCGCAGCTCGCGGCCCTGCGCGAGGCGGAGCCGCTCTTCTACGAGGAGCGTCTCGAGCGCTGGTTCGTCACGCGCCACGCCGACGTGCGCGCGTGCCTGCGCGACCGGCGGCTCGGCCGCAACTTCCGCCATGTCGGCAGCGAGGACGAGTTCGCCGCGGCCGAGCCGCTCGACCCGCGTTGGCGGGCCTTCTGGGACACCGAGCGCTGGAGCCTGCTCTGGCTGGAGCCGCCGGAGCACACGCGTATCCGCAAGCTCGTCGCCGCCGCGTTCACGCCGCGGTCGGTCGTGTCGCTGCGCGAGCCGTGCCATGAGCTCGCGCGGGAGCTGCTCCCGGAGGGCGAGTTCGACCTGCTGCGCGACTACGCCCAGCCGTATTCGATCGCCGTTATCTGCCGGCTGCTCGGCGTGCCGACCGACCGCGCCCGCGACCTGCTCGACTGGTCGCACGCGATGGTGAAGATGTACGAGCTCGACACGAGCGAGGTGCAGGCCGTCGCTGCGACCAAAGCCGCCGGCGAGTTCCGCGACTACGTCGTCGCACTGGCCGAGGAGCGCCGCAGCGAGCCACGCGACGACCTGGTCACACGCCTGGTCGAAGCACGCATCGACGGCGAGCGGCTGACCGACGCCCAGCTCGTCTCGACCATCATCGTGCTCCTCAACGCCGGCCACGAGGCGACCGTGAACACGCTCGGCAACGGCGTGCTCGCGCTCCTGCGCCACCCGGACCAGTGGCGGCGCCTCGTGGACGGCGAGGTCGACCCGGCCGCGGCGGTCGAGGAGCTGATTCGCTGGGACGCGCCGCTGCAGCTGTTCGAGCGCTGGGTGCTCGAGGAAGGCGTCGAGGTCGCGGGGCGGCCCGTGCCGCGCGGTGCCAAGGTCGCCCTGCTGTTCGGCGCCGCGAACCGGGACCCGCGCGTCTTCGACGGCCCGGACGTGTTCGACGTGGGCCGTGCGAACGCGGACGAGCACATCGGCTTCGGCGGCGGCATCCACGTCTGCATCGGCGCGCCGCTCGCGCGGATCGAGCTGGCAGCCGCGCTCCAAACGCTCGTTGAACTTGCACCAGACCTCCAGCTCCAGGACGAGCCCCGTCGAAACGACGCGTTCGTGATCTGGGGCCTCGAATCCCTCCGCGTGGCGCGCTAACGGAACGTCCAGAGGTCCTGGTCGCTGACTGGCTCGTAGCCGATCCGCTGGTAGATGCTGTTCGAGGTCGGGTTGGCCAGGTCGGTGAACAGGAAGCAGAAGGTGAGGCCGCCGTCGAGCAGCCGCTGCGTCAGCGCCGCGGTAAGCGCGCTCGCGAACCCGCGGCCGCGCAGCTCAGGCGGCGTGTAGACCGGCCCGATGCGGATGCCGTTCGGCGTGCGGCCGCCGTAGCCAGCGATCGAGACCGGGCCGTCGTCGTCCCAGACCACGAGGCCGGCGTCGGGATCCTCGTGACGGCGGTCGACCAGGTCCGCGCTCGTCTCGGGGTTCGGCGCGTCGTCGGGCAGCGCCTCGGCGACGAAGGCGTCCATCCAGCGTACGGCGACGTCGCGATCCGACAGCTCGTAGTCGCGCATCCTCCCGGGCACGCCGCTCGGCGCCTCGACGTGGTCGGCCCGGAAGGCACGCTGCGCGATCTCGAGCCTCGCCTCCGCCCCGGTCTCGTCCTGCCAGGCACGCGCGAACGTCGCGACGGGCTCCTTCGGCCCGATCACGCCGGGCAGCGAGTCGAACGCCGAGCGCGCGCTCGCGAGCAGCGGCCCGATCGCCGCTTCGTCGTCGATCTCCGAGAGGATCAGGTTGTGCGGTGGGGTCCGCATGCTCGCGCCCACGACGGTGCCGCCCTCCTCGACGACCGCGAAGTACGCGGGCTCGCCGTAGATCAGCGGCTCGCGCAGCAGCCGTGAGCTGATCCCGAGGATCAGGTTGTGCTCCGCCTCACGCGCGCCGAGGAAGTCGCCTGCGTGCGCGAGGAAGGCCTCGGCGCCGTCGTGTCGAGTGATCTCCATCTGCGCAGGCTAAATCTTCGTAACGCCTCGGTTAACGCTTCCCAGCCGCCTCTACAACGTCGGGGTCAACTGAAAGAGGAGGCTTCACATGGTTCGCATCGCCCTACTGCTCACCCTCGTCGCCGCGCTCGCGTCGGCGTTCGTCGGGTCGAGCAGCGCCGCGCCGGCGCGGCTCACAGCCACGGTCGGCCCCGGCTACACGATCACGCTCAAGAAAGGGTCGTCGACCGTCCGGACGCTCAAGCGCGGCACGTACCTCGTCACCGTCCGCGACCGCTCGAGCGAGCACAACTTCCACCTGCGCGGCCCCGTCGGCCGCATGCTCTCGAGCGTCGGCTGGAGCGGCACGAAGACGATGAAGCTCGTGCTCAAGCCCGGCCGCTACACCTACGTGTGCGACCCGCACGCCGACGAAATGCGCGGTGGCTTCCGCGTCAGCTAGCGGTAGGTCGAGGGGCCCGGCCGCGCGCCGGGCCCCTCCTAGGCCGTTGCGAAGCGCTTCTCGGCGCGCTCGCGCTTGCGGGCCGCCTCGACCTCGCGGTCCTTCGGCGGCGCGTTCGTCACGAGCGCGTCGATCAGGCGGGCGGTTGCGGCGGTGACCTCGTCGACCGCGCGCGCGAACGCCTCCTCGTTGGCCTGCGACGGCTTCGTGAAGCCGCTGACCTTGCGCACGTACTGCAGCGCCGCGCCGTGAACCTCGTCCTCGGTCGCGGGCGGTTCGAAGTTGAAGAGCGTATGGATGTTTCTGCACATGCCTCGATCCTACGTGCGCCTTGCCTTCTCGTCGCAGCGGCTTAGGATCGCGCCATGAGAAAACGACTGCTTCTCCTCGTGTGTGCGGGCGCGGTGCTCGGACTGATCGGCACCGCCCCTGCGCTGGCAGCACAGCCGTATCCGCTGAACTTCAAGACGTTCGATCTCGGCTCTCCAGAGTCGAGCTCGGGCACGACCTACTCGGGCGGCGCGCTCACGCTCGCGAACGGAGCCTTGCCGGCTCTCGACCCGCCCTACGACGACCCGTTCAAGAACTACTCGAAGGACAACGTGGACGGCTCGGGGCAGTACGTCTACGGCACCTGGACTTCCGGGGTCACGAACCTCTCTTGGGGCTTCAACGAGCTCGTCAGCTCGTGGAACGCGACCACTCCGGCGGGCAGCTGGATCCAGGTCGAGGTGCAGCCGACGATCCAGGGCAAGGGCGTCGCCAAGTGGTACATCCTCGGCCGCTGGTCCTCCAGCGACTCGACCTTCCATCGCACCTCGGTCGGCGGGCAGGGGAACGCCGACGGTTTCGTCTCGATCGACACCTGGTTCGCGAAGGATCACCTCGCCACGGCCTACAAGCTGAAGGTGACGCTCTTCCGGCGTCCCGGCGGACAGAGCCCGTCGCTCTCTCGCCTGAGCGCGATCGCGATGAACCTGACGAACCAAAAGAACGTCTTCCCGAGCAAGACGTCGTTCAACGGTAGCGAGCTCGATCTTCACGTCCACCCGTACTCGCAGGAGATCCACCACGGCGACTTCCCGCAGTACGACAACGGCGGTGAAGCGTGGTGCAGCCCGACCTCGACCTCGATGGTCGTCTCGTACTGGTCGGAGTACCCCGGCCAGCCCGACTACAACCCGCAGCCGTCCGACTACTCGTGGGTGACGGCGCAGCTGGGGGCGAATCACAACGACCCGGTGGTCGACTACACCGCACGCGCGGTCTACGACTACCACTACAACGGCGCCGGCAACTGGCCGTTCAACGTCGCCTACGCGGCGTCGCGCGGTCTGATGGGCGAGGTCACCGCGCTGCACAACCTCAGCGAGGCCGAGCCGTTCATCCGCCTGCACATCCCGCTCGTCGCGTCGGTGGCGTGGACCTCGAACAAGCTCGACACCGGCATCAAGAGCACGAACGGCCACCTGATGGTGATCGGCGGCTTCACCGCGACCGGGGACGTGATCGCCTACGACCCGGCCTCGGTCGACGACGCGCACGTCAGGCACGTCTACCCCCGCGAGCAGTTCGAGCGGGCGTGGATCCCCGCCTCGGGCGGCATCGTGTACGTGATCCGGCCGGTGGGGTTCCAGACCGCCGCCGTCGACGCTCTTCTGGTGCAGAACAACTCGTAGCGAGCTCGTAGCGAAGCTGTTACACGGCCGCCCTATCCTGGGGCGGCCGTGTTGCTTCGCGCACTGGTAGCGCTTTTGCTCATCGCCCTCGGCGGCGGCGCAAAGGCGCCGAGCGTGCCGCCGATCCTCTTCGCTGCCGACGACGCGCCCGCGCTCAGCGGTGAGCTCTACCGGCTCGACGCGAACGGCACCGTCGTCGACCTGAGCAGGAGCGCCTTCCGGGACGAGCAGCCGGTGGTCGCGCCGGACGGAAAGAAGGTCGCGTTCGTCAGCGTCCGAGACGAGGCGGCCGGCATCTACGTCGTCGGCATCGAGGGCAGCGGGCTGCAGCGACTCGACCCCTCCCCGCACCGCATCGCCAGCAGCGCGGACAGCGTGCAGCTCGTCTGGTCGCCCGACAGCCGACGTCTCGCCGTCATCTCGGGCGACCTCACCTCGCGACTCACGATCATGGAGCCCGGGCGCGCGCCGATCGTCGCGACGAAAGCGCCGTTCCTCTATGGCCCGATCTGGTCGCCGGACAGCCGGCTCGTAGCGGTGCAGGCGGACCCGGGCGAGGGGCGACTGCGGCAGGTTCGGGTCTTCACGAGCGCCGGCAAGCTCGCCTGGCGCGTCCCGTACTACGGCGACGCGCCGAGCTGGTCGCGCGGCGGGCTGCTTGCGAGCGTCCTGGCGACGAAGACCGGCGCGAGCGTGAGCGTCCACGACGAGCGCGGGCGGCTGCGCCAGCGCTTCGCGGGGCGCACTGCCGCCTGGTCGCCCGACGGCCGCCGCCTCGCGAGTGTCGCCGGAGGCGCCGTCGAGGTGCGGACGGCGGCGGGAAGGCTCTTCCTGCGGAAGGCGTTCCGTGGCCTCGCGAACCATCGCGTCGTCGTGCGCTGGATCGACGCCCGACGGCTGCTCCTCTCGTTCTACCCGCGGCTGCGCGGGCTCGACACCGGCACCGGCAAGGAGTTCCCCGGGTCGATCCGCTGGTTCGCCGAGCCGCGCTCGCCCGACGGGCGCTTCGTTGCCGACACGGCCAAGGCCGGGAATCGCTTTGCCGTGCGCGTGTCCGCGCTTCCACAGGGCCTCCCCCACGTCTACGGCTACGTCCCCGGGTGCTTCGACGATGGCTCCTTCACCGCAGCGATCACGGGACTGCAGTTCGTCCCGCACCGAGCGTCGCTGGTCTACGAGAGCGCCTGCGCCGAGCCGTTCTCTGCGCTGTACGGCGTCAATCCGGACGGGTCGGGCCTGACCCGCCTGACGCAGCGGCCGGAGGACGAGCACGCGCCGGCGGAGTCGCCGGACGGCTCGCAGCTCGCCTTCACGCGCTTCGACGCCGTCGGCCAGAGCTGCAAGGGCTGCCCCGGCTCGCTCGTCGTCGCCGCGGCCGACGGCTCGAGCCCGCGGGTGCTGGTCTCGCCGAAGGAGTCCACCGGCGCCTACGCCGAATCCGGAGCGAGCTGGTCGCCGGACGGTACGCGGATCCTCTACACCGAATGGAACTTCTCGATCCCGGCCAAGCTCTTCGTCGTGCCTGCGGCGGGCGGGCCGCCGGTCAACCTGCACATCGACGGCGGGGACGCCGCGTGGGGGCCGACTCGGATCGCCTGGATCGACTCGTTCCACTCGCCGGCCACCGTCTGGACTGCGAATCCCGACGGCTCGGGCCGACAGCAGGTCGCGACGGCGACCGGCACCGAGGAGCTGCTGAGCCCAACCTGGTCGAGCGACGGCCGGCTCGCCTTCGTCGAGGGGCGCTCGACCGTCGGCATCGTCTCCGGCGCGACCGTGACCAAGCTCGCGTTGCCGTTCGTGGCGCTCGGGTCGGTGCGCTGGTCGCCCGACGGGACTCGGTTCGTCGTCGCCGCGCGCGCCGCGGGGACGGCCGCCCAGGACATTTACACGGTTCGTACCGACGGCACCGACGTCCGGCGCCTGACGACCGACCTCGACGCCTCGAGCCCGGACTGGCGCTAGAGCGGCGAGCTTGCGGTCAGCGCCGAAAAGTCGCCCGTGTCGCGAATCGCGGTCGCGGCGTCTGCTAGCGCCCGCGCCGCGATCCAGGCGAGGGCGCCGCCCACGCTGACGCGCTGCGCACCGGCTTCGGCGAGCTCGGCGAACGTGAGGTCGGGCCGCGCGAGGACGTTCACCGGCTTCGAGACCGCAGCGCAGACCGCGCGCACCTGCTCGACCGTTCGCAGGCCGGGCGCGTAGAGGACATCCGCGCCGGCGGCCTCGTAGGCCTGCAGCCGCGCGATCGTGTCGTCCAGGTCGTCGTGACCGCGAATCAGGTTCTCGGCGCGCGCCGTCAGGACGAAGCCGCTCGACCGCGCGGCCTCGACCGCGGCGCGCACGCGCTCGACCGCGTGCTCGCGCTCGTAGATGCGCCCCTCGTCCCGGTCCCAGTCCTCGATCGACCCGCCCGCGGCGCCGGCCTCGGCCACCTTCTCGACGGCCCGTGCGGCAGCCTCGGGCTCGGCGCCGTAGCCGTTCTCCAGGTCGACCGAGACCGGCAGCGCGGTCGCCTCGTCCAGGGCGCGGACGTGCGCTGCGACCTCGTCGAGTGTCACCTGCCCGTCGAGCTTGCCGAGCGTGAAGGCGAAGCCGGAGCTCGTCGTCGCCAGCGCCTGGAAGCCGAGCGACTCGAGCATCCGCGCGGAGCCGGCGTCCCACGGGTTCGGGATCACGAACGGCTCGCCTTCGTGCAGCGCCCTGAATCGCTCGACCTTCATCCCGGTAGCCAGTCCTTGCCGCAGCTCATGGCCCGGCGGGCGGGCACCTTCGCGTAGGCCTCCTTGGGGATCGTCGTCGCCTCGTCGGCGCTCGCGCCGTGCTTCGCTGCCGTCTCGTCGACCGTGTAGCCGCCCCAGTTCTCGCCGACCGATTTGTCGCGCGCGCCCACCGCCACCAGCAGGCAGCGCGAATTGCCCGCGCCCACGATCACGTGCTTCGTGCCGGGCGGGCAGTGGACGAAGTCCCAGGCGCGCAGCGGCCGCTCCTCGCCCTCGACGACCAGGATCGCCTCGCCCGCGAGCACCAGGAAGTCCTCCTCGTCCTCCTCCCAGTGGTACATCGCCATCGCCTCGCCTGGCGCCAGCGTGACGAGGCTGATGCCGAGCTGATCGAAACCCGGCTCGCCCTCGAACTGCGAGTAGGCGCCGCGGCCTTCGGCTCCCCACCAGCTCGCCTCGCGCGCGTTCAGGACGTACCAGCCGGGCCCCTTCGGCACGAGGCCGTGCTCCGTCTGCCGCAACTCGGCCTCGGGAACCATCAGCGCAGCTTCTCCCAGACCGAGACGTGCTTGCGGCTCTCGGCGGTGAAGGGCTCGCGACTCCAGTCGGCCCAACGGTCGCGCAGCCGCATTCCGGCAAGCTCCGCCATCAAGTCGAGCTCGGACGGCCAGACGTAGCGGAACGGCGTCGACGTGTACTGCCACGTTCCGTCGACCAGCGAGTAGTGGTGCGAGCGTAGGCCCTGGCTCGCGACCTCGTACTCGTCGAAGCCGACGTGGTCGGGGCTGAGGTCGAAGGGCCGCACGGTCTCGCCGGGCGGCAGCCGCTGCAGGGACGGAACGCCCACCTCGATCGCGAAGGTGCCGCCCGGCTCGAGGTGCGCGGCGGCGTTGCGGAAGGTCTCCGTCTGCCCGGCCTGGGTGGTGACGTTGTTGATCGTGTTGTAGACCAGGTATGCGACCGCGAACGTGCCGTCGACCCGCGTGGTCGTGAAGTCGCCGATCGTCACCTCGATCTGCTGCGCGCCGGGCTTCTCGCGCAACCTCGCAGCCATGGCCTCCGAGAGCTCGATCCCGTGCACCGGAACGCCGCGCTCGGCCAGCGGCAGCGCGACGCGGCCGGTCCCGATCGCGAGCTCGAGCGCCTTGCCGTCGCCGGCGAGCTCCGCCAAGAGGTCGACGGCAGGCCCGACGCGCTCCGGGCTGAACATCTCCGCGTTGGCCTCGTCGTATCTGGCCGCGATCGGTTCGTCGAAGTAGTTCTCCCCGCTCACCAGGCCGAATCTACAGTGGCATAGT
>JBIOZO010000228.1:0-14586 GCA_044871215.1 Gaiellaceae bacterium
AAACGCGCCCGCGGCGCCAGCCCGAGCCTCGCGCAGGCAGCCTCGCTCGCGACGAGCACCGCCGCGGCGCCGTCGCACATCTGGCTTGCGTTCCCTGCCGTCACCTTGCCGTCGGGTAGGAAGGCTGGCTTCAGAGCCGCGAGCGCCTCCGGCGAGGTGTCGGCCCGCGGCGTCTCGTCGACGCCGAAGAGCAACCCAGCGTGCGGGTTCGAGACCTCGACCGGCACGACCTCGCGCTCGAATCGACCCTGGTCGATCGCCGCGAGCGCCCGTCGGTGCGACTCGTACGAGTAGGCGTCGAGCTCTTCGCGAGAGAAGCCCCATTCCTCGGCGATCAGCTCGGCCGAGACGCCCTGCGGGACGATCTCCCAGCGCTCGAGCAACTCGGGTGCGAGGTCTCCACCGCTGGAGCCCATGGGCACCCGGGACATCGATTCGACGCCGGCGGAGATCACCAGGTCGAGCTGGCCCGACCGGACCGCGGCGGCGGCGTTGAAGTTGCACTGCATCGACGAGCCGCACTGCCGGTCGACGGTCGCGCCCGGCACGGAGTCCGGCCAGCCCGCGACGAGGGGCGCCATCCGCGCGATGTTCCAGCCCTGCTCGCCGACCTGCGAGACGCAGCCCATCTGGACGTCCTCGACCTCGGCCGGATCGAGGCCGTTCCGCCGGACGAGTGCGTTCAGCACCTGGCCTGCGAGCTCGTCGGCGCGGAGCGAGGCAAGCGTGCCGTTCCGCTTGCCGATCGGCGAGCGCACGGCGTCGACGATGAAGGCCTCGGTCACGCCGCCAGCTTAGAGCGGCGTCACCTCGTCGCCGACGCGCACGATCCCGGGCTCCTCCACCTCGGCGTAGACACCGAACGGGATCTCGCCGTCCGGCAGCGGCTGGCGATAGGAACGGAGGATGCGCAGCGTGTCGAGGTCGCGCTCACCGGTGTCCGGATCGCGTGTCGTGACGGCGCAGCGACCGACGCCGATCCCGACGCGAACGACGGCGGCACCGATCCGGACGCGCCGGCGGGCCCACGTGTCCTCCTCGTGCTCGGCGCAGCCGTCCAGGTCGAAGAGCATCCGGAAGCGGCGCGGATCGATCGACGTGCCTGCCTCGCGCTCCAGCCGCGCCAGCGATGCTCGCGAGACGAGCGTGACCGGCGCCGACTGAAGCTCGCCCGGCCCATCCGGGCGCGCGATCCACACCGGCGAACCATGCAGCGCCGAGAGGGCTTCGGTCCAGGGCCCTTCCAGCGCCCGCACCGCGACCTGCCGGTCGCTGGACTCGACGACGATCGGCTCACCGCCCGGACGCGCGGACCCCTCGAAGACCTCGCCGTCGACCTCGACGCGGAGCCGCTCGCCGGCGGAGTCCCACTCGGCCGACACCGGTGCGCGCCAGATCGTCAGCGAGCTGCGCAGGCGCTTGCCCTCGCCGTCCACGAGCAGAAAGGCGCGGTTCTCGACGACGCCGCGCGCCTTCAGCTCCACCTCGTGCGGATGCGAGAGCCGGAACGTCCGGACGGGCGTGATCGAGATGCGGGCGACCGCGGGCACTAGCGGGCGACAGCGTAGAGACGCCAGGTGCCCGGAACGCCCTTCAGCTCGTGCTCGCCGCGGGCGTCGAACTCGAGACCTGCGCCGGCCACGAGGTCCTTGACCGTCTGCGAGACGAGGACCTCGCTGCCGGCGGCGGCAGCAGCGACGCGCGCGCCGATCACGACGGCGAGGCCGGCGACCTTGCTCTCGTGCACCTCGCACTCGCCCGTATGCAGGCCGGCACGCACCTCCAGGCCGAGGTCATGCACGCCGTCCACGATCGCGTCGGCGCAGCGGATCGCGCGCGCCGGCCCGTCGAAGGTGGCGAAGAAACCGTCGCCGGCGGTGTCCTTTTCCTCGCCGCGGTAGCGCGCCAGCTCGCGGCGGACGAACGCGTGATGTCGCTCGAGGAGGTCGCGCCAGGCGCGGTCTCCGAGTTCTGCCGCTTTCGCACTCGAGCCGACGATGTCCGTGAACAGCACGGTCGCGAGCACCGTGTCGGGAACTTCGGCGACGGGCTCTCCTGCGACGAATCGCTCGACCTCGTCGGGAATCTCCGCCGAGAGCCACAGCTCGCCGTAGTCAACTCCTGAGACCCGCGTCGCCTTCGCGCCCGGAATGCGATCGGCGACGTCGCGCGCCATGTCGGCGTGGACGTCGCGGTAGAGCACCAGCGTCGGCACGCGGATCGAGGGCAGCACGTCTCGCAGGTCGGTCTCGAACCAGGCGCGGTTCAACGCGTAGGCGACCGACGGGCTTGCGCCCACACGGAGCCAGTTCGTGAACCACTCCCGGAATTCGGGGTCGCCTGCGAGCGACGGCGACCCTTCCCGGAGGATGTCGTCAGCTAGCTCCTGCGTCCCCCACGTGTCGCGCAGGCGCGCGAGCTCTTCGCGGCGGGCGGCCGTCTGCAGCGTCGGGTCGTGTGCGACGGGATGGAAGAGCACGAGCGCGCGCGTCCGCTCGGGGTAGGTGGCCGCGTAGAGCGCGGCCATCGAGCAGCCGTCGTGCGAGCCGAGCAGCACGGTGGTCGACGAGCCGACGGCGTCGAGCACGGCGCGCACATCGTCCATGCGCGTCTCGAGCGCCGGAAACTGCCCGCCCAGATCGGAGAGTCCTGTGCCGCGCTTGTCGAACAGGATCAGCCGAAAGTGCTCGGCGAGCCGCTCGTAGAACCTGTGCCAGTACGGCGTCTCCCACCCGTAGACCAGGTTCGAGACGTAGTCCGGGACGTAGACGAGATCGACGTCCCCATCGCCGACGACTTGGTAGGCGATCGAGACGCCGCCGCTGCGTGCGTACCGAATGTCCAGCGCCACGCGCCTGAGTATTCCTAGACTTGCGCCATGGCCACAACCGTCGCCGAGCGCAAGCTGCCGGTCGCGGGCGAATGGATCGAGACCGGCGAATGGGTCGACGTGCGCTCGCCGTACTCCGGCGAGCCGGTCGCCCGCGTCGCCAAGGCAGGAGCTGCCGAGACGAAGCGCGCGATCGACGCCGCCGAGCAGGCGATGCTGGAGCCGCTGCCGGCCCATCGCCGCGCGGAGATCCTCGTCAAGGTCGCGGCGGGCATCGCGCGGCGGCACGACGAGATCGCGCGGCAGATCTCCGACGAGGCCGGCAAGCCGCTCAAGGCCGCCCGCGTCGAGACCTCCCGGGCGATGTCGACCTACACCTTCGCGGCTGTCGAGGCACGCAAGCTCGCCGGCGAGATCGTCCCGATGGACGCGGCGCAGGCGGGCGAGGGCAAGCTCGCTTTCACGTTGCGGCGGCCGATCGGCATCGTCGGCGCGATCTCGCCGTTCAACTTCCCGCTCAACCTCGTCGCCCACAAGCTCGCGCCGGCGCTCGCGGCCGGCTGCGCGGTCGTGCTCAAGCCTGCGAGCCAGACGCCGCTCTCGGCGCTGACGCTCGCGGAGCTCGAGGAGGAAGCAGGCTTGCCCCCGGGCTGGCTGAGCGTCTTGGTCGGGCCCTCGTCCGAGATCGGGGACGTGCTCGTCGACGACGACCGCGTGAAGGCGATCACCTTTACCGGCTCGGGCGGCGTCGGCTGGGGCCTGAAGGAGCGGGCGCCGAAGAAGAAGGTCAACCTCGAGCTCGGCAACGCGACGCCGGTGATCGTCACGGCCGACGCCGACATCGAAGCCAGCGCCGCGACGCTAGCGGGCAACGCGTTCTCCTTCGCCGGGCAGAGCTGCATCTCGGTGCAGCGGATCTACGTTGAGCGCCCCGCCTACGATCGCTTCGTCGAAGCGTTCGTCCCACGCGTAGGTGAGCTGAAGATCGGCGACCCGTCCGACGAGGAGACCGACGTCGGCCCCGTGATCGACCAGGGCGCAAAGGAACGCATCCTCGAGTGGATCGAAGAGGCGAAGGGCAACGGCGCCGAGATACTCGCCGGCGGCGAGGAGCGCGACGGCCTGATCCAGCCGACGGTGATCGGCAATGCCTCGCCCGAGTTGAAGGTGAGCTGCGAGGAGGTCTTCGGGCCGGTCGTGACGGTGAACGCGGTCGAGTCGCTCGACGAGGCGATCGAGCTCGCCAACTCGACCCGCTACGGCCTCCAGGCCGGAATCTTCACGACCCGGCTCGACAGCGCGCTGCGCGCCGCGCAGGAGCTCGAGTTCGGCGGCGTGATCGTGAACGAGGCGCCGACGTTCCGCTCCGACCAGATGCCGTACGGCGGCGTCAAGGACTCGGGCAACACCCGCGAGGGCCCGGCCTACGCGGTGCGCGAGCTGACGGAGGACAGGCTCGTGGTGGTCGACCTCTAGTTTGCGGACGGTGCAGACGGGAACCCAGCGCCCATGATCGGACTTGCCATCGCCCTCATCGTGATCGGCCTCATCTTCGGGTTCGTGATTCCGTGGGTCGGGATCGTCGTCGGCATCATCGGCGTGCTGCTCTTCATCGCGTTCGTCGCCGGCTTCGGCCGCCGCGCCGCCTCGGACGAACACCGCTTCTAGAGGCCAAAGAGCGTCAGACGCCGGTGCTAGACTCGCGCCGCCTGTGGTGCGTTTTTCCCTGCTAAATCGCATCGGAAGGCGGTCCAGCCGCGGCGCCGCAGCCGGGCCGCAGCCGGTCTTCCGGCGCGCGCCGTCACCCGGCGCGCTCCGACGCGAGCGGCGCGCGATCGTGAAGGCGCGCGAGGAGCGGGTCCGCCACCTCGGCGGGCTGACGCTCGAGATGTACCGGCGCTCGAGCTTCCGCGACCAGCTGCTGATCGAGCAGTGCCGCGAGATCGTTGCGCTCGAAGACCGGCTCCGCGAGCTCGACTCGATGCTCGAGGCGGTCGCGACCGCCCGGCGTGCGCCGGCGACCTGCGAGTGCGGCGCGCCGGTGCCGTGGGGCTCGCACTTTTGCGCGAACTGCGGGCGGCCGGTCGGCGCGGAGCCGGTCGTCGCCTGCGAAGGGTGCGGGCATCCGCTCTCGGCCGACGCGACCTTCTGCGCCCACTGCGGGCGGCCGGTCGAGACGAGCGACGAGGCCGAGCCGCAGGCCGAAGCGGAGGCCGAGCCGCAAGCAGAACTGGAACCCGAGGCCGAGGAGCCGGCGAAGGCGATCGACGAGACCATCCTGCAGTCGGCCGATCCCTGGGAGCGCTGAGTGTCCCGCGCCGAGGACGACCGGCGCTGCCCGCGCTGTAGCACGCCGTACAGCGAGGGCCAGGAGTACTGCCTCGAGTGTGGTGAGAAGCTGCCCTCGAGAACCGGCGTGATCACGCGCCTCGGCGCCGGTTGGCGTCGCCGGGCCGGCTGGTACCCCGGCGACTGGGTCTGGCCCGCACTGCTCGCGCTGGTGGTCGCGATCGTCGCAGGCGTCATCTCGGCGGTCTGGCTCGCGGACGACTCGAGCTCGGCGAACGACACGCTCGTCCGAACGCAGGCCGATTCGACCAGCGTGCCGACGCAGACCGCGCCCGAGCCGACGCTCACAACGCCCACCACTGGTCCCCCGACGACGAACACCGGCACGACCGCGCCGCCGCCCCCACCGCCGCCGAAGCCGGCGCTCGTCCCTTGGCCGGCGAACAAGGGGGGCTGGACGATCGTGCTCGACTCGGTGCCGACGACCAACGGTCGCGCCGGCGCGGTCGGCGAGGGGAAGCAGGCATCCCGCCTCGGCCTGAAGCCGGTGGGCATCCTCGACTCGGCCGACTTTTCGAGCCTCCACCCGGGGTACTACGTCGTCTTCTTCGGGATCTACGCGAACGAGGCGGAGGCGCAGAGCCACGTGATCGAGGCGCACCGCCGCGGCTACCGCGAGCCGTACCCACGCCGCATCACCCGCTGAACGTTTACCGCGAAGAAAACGGGGAAGCCGACTTTGTAACACGGGCCAGGTTCGTTAGACTCGACCTCGCAGCCGAGTGCCACGTAGCGGTTTAACCCTCGATTAACAAAGCTTTGCGGGAGATTAATAGGAGCCGGAGATACTGACTTATGGACGAGCGGACGCAGCAAATTCAGGCCTGCATGTATCAGTACTCACGTGCCATCTACCGGTCGATCAAAGACCTCGTCGACCCGTACGTGACCGCCGAGACGCGCGTCCAGTACCGGCGCGAGGTGCTCGAGGCCTGCGAGCAGACGATGGAGCGGCTCGCGAAGGATCCGCTCTACTTCGCGAAGCCCGACCGGGCGCTCTTCCAGGACATCCGGCGCTACTTCCCCATCACCTGCCAGGCGCAGGTGGCGTGGGCGGTGCGCGAGGGTGTCGCCGCCGCCGTCGCCTTCATCGAGAGCCAGATCGAGGCGGGCGCGTTCGACGGCGGGATCGCCCGCTGCCGCGCCACGACGCGCAAGGGGAAGCCGTGCCAGCGCACACCGCTGCCCGAGCGCGACTACTGCCCGTCGCACCAGCACCTCGAGCGCTCCAAGGTCGCCGCTTAGGCGCCGCCTCGGCGGCGCCGACCATGGAGGTCGCGCGGGCTTCGCTCGTGCGGCCGTCCGACACACCTTCATGGAGTCCCTAGCCTTCGCCCGCCACGACCTTCGCGTCGTAGCCCGCTGGGCCGTTAGGCGTTAGTCTCGCCTCGGGTGTCGCACGACACGGACAAGCTGATCCGTCAGCTCTCGCTCGTCGCCTTCTTGATGGCGGAGCGGCGGGCGGTGACCGCGCGCGACATCAAGGGCCAGGTCGAGGGCTACCAGGAGATGTCGGACGAGGCGTTCGCTCGGAGGTTCTATTCCGACCGCGCGGAGCTCATCGCTCTCGGTGTCCCGCTCCACTCGCAGCGCGACGAGTACACCGGCGAGGAGCTCTACACGATGCGCTCCGAGCGCTACTTCCTCCCGCCGCTCGAGCTGACCGACGACGAGCTCGCGGCGTTGCAGACGTGCCTGTACCTGCTCGAGGGCAAGTTCGCGTACGCCGAGCCGCTGCGGCTCGCACTGCAGAACCTCGCCCTCGGCCGCGAGGGTTTCGAGGAGGCGCCGACCGCGACGGCTCTTCGCGTCGAGGTGCTCGACCCCGAGTACTCGGTCGAGATGCAGGGTCGGCTGGGCAAGCTCGAGGCCGCGATCTCGAAGCAGCGCACGGTCAAGTTCCCCTACTGGTCGATCTCACGCGACGAGGAGCGCGAGCGGACCGTCAACCCGTACGCGCTGTTCGCGGACGGCGGCGCCTGGTACGTGGTCGGGCTCGACCTCGACGCCGAGGACGAGCGCACGTTCCGCGTCTCGCGCATCCGTGGCGAGATCCGCTTCGCCACCAGACGGGAGCGCGACTTCCGGCTGCCCGCCGAGTTCGACGTCGACCAGTACCGCGGCCGGCCGCCGTGGCAGATCGGCGACGCAGCCGGCGAGGCGCAGATCGAGGTCGCCGGCGACACGGCCTGGTGGGTCGAGCGGACCTTCGGGACGAAGGTTGCGGACGGCGTCTTTGCCACCGAGTACTCGAGCCTGCCGTTGCTCGCTTCCTGGGTCCTGCGTCAGGACGGCCGCGCCGTGCCGCAGGCGCCCGACGAGCTACGGCGCGAGGTCGCGCGAGCGCTGAAGCTCGTGCGCGAGCGCCACGAGGGGCAGCCCGACGCGCTGGCAGCCGAGAGCGCCGGCGAGGTCGAGGAGGACGCGGTCGAGCGGCCGACCGCGCCGGTTCACCCCGAGCGTTTCGCCGTCCTGCAGGCGCTGCTCGCCTACCTGCTCGACCGCTGCGGCGAGGATTCGCAGGCCGAGTTCCCCGCGCAGGAGCTGGTCGACCGCTTCAACATCCCCTTCGAGTCGCTCGAGGAGCACCTCTCGCTGCTGAACCTCGTCAACTTCGGCGGCGGCTGCTACGCCGTCTACGCCGAGCTCGACGGCGACACGATCCGGGTCGACAAGGAGCTGTTCGGCGACACGTTCCGGGCGCCGCCGAGGCTGACCCCGCTCGAGGCACGCGCGATCCGGCTGGCGCTCGAGTTCGTCGGGCCGATGATCGCCGCCGATGCGGGCTCGGCGCTCGACCGCGTTCGGGCGAAGCTCGAGGAGACCTTCGGCGAGTTCGAGCTGGCGCAGACGCCTGAGCCGCACGTCCAGCGCGCCGAGGAGGACCTCGTCGGCACGCTCAGCCACGGCCTGCGCGAGCGCCGCCTGGTCGAGGTCGACTACCTGAAGGAAGGCGAGGAGGAGGTCTCCACCCATCTCGTCGAGCCGTACTCGCTCGAGCGCAGGTTGCCGTACTGGTACGTGCACACCTGGGACCGGACGCGCGACGGCGAGCGCTCGTTCAGGCTCGACCGCATGCGCAGTGCGCGCATCCAGCGCGGGCACTTCGAGCCGCGCGAGGGCTTCGACCCGCACGAGTTCCGCGACGCGCGCCCGGCCCGCATCTGGTACTCGCCCGAGATCGCCCGCTGGGAGCTCGAGAAGGGCGCCCGGCGGCTGGCCGACGGCTCGGCGGTCGCGGAGCGGCCGGTGGGCAGCCCCGAGTGGCTCGTGGGCGAGATCCTCAGCTACCGCGGCGAGGCCGTCGTGCTCGAGCCGCCGGAGTTGCGACGCGAGATCGTCGCCCGCGCGAAGGCCGTGCAGGGCGAGCTGGGCCTCTCGCGCGTGCGCGTCGCCTAGCCGGCGACCGGCAGCTCGAGCGTGAACGTCGCGCCCTGCTCGGGCGCGGACTGCACCTCGAGCGCGCCGCCGTGCGCCTCGGCGATCGAACGCGCGATGAAGAGGCCGAGGCCCGTGCCGGGTCGCGTGTCGCCCGAGGCGGTGACGCGGCCGAACTTCTCGAAGATCAGCTTCTGATCGGCCTTGGCGATTCCCGGGCCGTGGTCGCTGACGTCGACGAGCACGCGGCCGTTCTCGGGATAGGCGCGCACCTCGACCTGGCCGCCGGCGGCCGAGTACTTGATCGCGTTGTCGATCAGGTTCGTCAACACCTGCCGGAGCCGGTCGAGGTCGCCTCGGATCTCCGGCAGCGGCGTGTGCACCTCCGCTCGCAGCTGCACCTCGTCCTGGCCGAGCTGCGCGGTCGCGACCGTGTCGTGCACGAGCTGGGAGACGTCCACGTCGCGGAAGCGGAAGCTGAACGTGCCGGCCTCGATCCGCGAGGTGTCGAGCACGTCGCCGATCAGCTCAGCGAGGCGGTTGGTCTCCCCCGCGATCAGCTCGAGGAAGGACTCACGATGCTCGGGCGAGAGCTCGCGCCAGCGCTGCTGCAGCGTCCGCGCCGCGCCGATCACCGCCGCCATCGGCGTCCGCAACTCGTGGGAGACGAGGGAAACGAAGTCGGCCCGCAACGCCGAGAGCCGCCGCAACTCCTCGACCGTTTTCCGCTCGGACTCGTAGGCGCGGATGTTCTGCACCGCGCTCGCGACCAGGCGCCCGAGCAGCCCGGCGAGCTCGATCTCTTCGGCGCTGAAGGCATCCGGCTCCTTCCGCACCAGGGAGAGCATCCCGACCGCACGGGCGCCCTGGAGCAGCGGCGTCGCCAGGCGGCAACGCAGGCCCAGCGCGAGAAACTCCTCCTCCTCTGGGTAGTCGGCGCTCTTCATGTCGCGCCGGTAGATCGTTTGGTTCGTGCGAAGCAGGACCTCGAGCAGGGTCCCGTGGATCGGCCGTCCCGAGCCGGGCGGGAGCACCTCGTCCGCCCCCTCGCCCGCGACGGCCATCACCTGCGCGATGCCGTTCTCGCTCAGCACGATCGCCATCCGGTCGAAAGGCAGCATCCCCCGCACCTCGCGAATGAACGCGTCGAATGCCTGGTCGAGCTCGAGCGACGAGCTGAGCGCGCGAGCGCAGCGGTTGGCGGCTTCGAGCACGTCCGCACGTCGGCCGAGCTCGTCGCGCAGTCGCTCGGCGTCGGCGGCGCGCGTCTCCGCGACGGTGCTCTGGCGGAGCAGCCGCAGCATCAACCAGCCGACGATCAGGCCGATCAGGACTTCGAGCCCGAGCTGCAGCGTGACGTAGTCGACGCGGAACTCGTGCGGCGCCAGCCGCCGTTCACGCAGCGACTCGAACGCGACCATCACGGGCGCGCTCGCCGCCACGACTGCGAGCGCACCGACGATTCCGTACCTCAGCGCGGCCTCGACCAGCGGCAGGTACATCAGCTGGCGGATTGGCGAGTCGGACTCGTAGCTGTAGATCAGCGTGTAGACCGCGACGGTCGCGAAGTCGAAGCACAGCGCCGTCAGCCCGATCCCCTGCAGCGTCCGCTTCGGCCACTCGCGCCGGCTGAGCCAGAAGAAGGTCAGCGCGCCGACGGTCAGGGCGACGGTCGCAAGCCAGGCCCAGAGCTCCCGATTGCCGGGGTAGTCCGTCGCGATCGCGACCTGGAAGAACGCGAAGGGGACCGCGCCGAGCCGGACCCACGCGATCCAGCGCTCGGCGTCTCGGAGGCGCTCGAGCTCGGCGCTCACGGGAGCCGCTCCAGCGCCCACGCGCCGTGCTCGCGCAGGAGCGGGTCCTCGCCGTCGGCGAACTTCCGGGCGAGCTCGGGGTCGCCGCCGGCGTTGCCGAGGGCGAGGAGCGCATTCCGCCGCAGGTAGCGCGGGTCGTTGCGCGGAACGAAGAGCCGGTCGTAGCGCTCGGCGAGCTCCGCGTCGCCGACCTCGAGCAAATCGACGAGCGAGACGTGCGGCTCGGCCTCAGCCCTGCTCAGGCCGGCCCGGCGCTTCTCGACGCCGCGGTTCCATGGGCAGACGTCCTGGCAGATGTCGCAGCCGTAGACGCGGTCGCCCAGGGCTTCACGGTACTCCTGGGGAAACGGTTCGGCCGACTGCGTCCAGTACGAGAGGCAGCGTGTGGCATCGAGCACGCCCACTTCGTCCAGCGCGTCGGTGGGGCAGGCGTCGATGCAGAGTGTGCAGGAGCCGCAGCCCGCGTCGAGCGGCGGCGTCGCCGCGACCTCGGCCGAGGTGACGAGCGTGCCGAGCACGACCCAGGAGCCGTGCCGCCGGGTAATCAACATGGTGTTCTTGCCGTAGAAGCCGACGCCGGAGCGCGACGCTGCCTCGCGGTCGACGTGCTGGTTCGCGTCGACGAGCACGCGGTAGTCGCCGCCGAGCCTCCGCCCCAGCTCGTCCAGGCGCTCTCGCAGGACGCTGTACGCGTCCCACCAGGTGTAGCGCGGCAGCCGCCCGTGCCCCGGCGGCGGCTCTTCGCCTTCGACCCAGTAGCAGAGGGCGGCGGAGATCACGGTTCTCGCCCCCACGAGCAGCGTCTCCGGGTGGCACGAGACCTCGGGCTGCGCCATGGTGAAGCGCATCTCGCCGAAGAGTCCGCGCGCGCGGCGCTCGCGGATGTGTCGCTCGGTGTCCTCGTACGGCGCGACCGGGGCCGCGCCGACCGCGTCGAGCCCGAGCTCCTCGGCCATCACGGCCAGCTCTTCCACCTGCATGTGGGAGATTGTGCCCGGATGAAGGCCATTCGGATCCACGAGGACGGCGGCCCCGAGGTCCTGCGCTACGAGGACGCGCCCGATCCCGAGCCCGGACCCGGCGAGGTGCTCGTCCGTCTGCGCGCCGCTTCGCTCAACCATCTCGACCTCTGGATCCGCAAGGGCCTCCCTTCGGTGCCCAAGCCGCGGATCCTGGGCGCAGACGGCGCCGGCACGCGCGAGGACACCGGCGAGCGCGTCGTGATCAACCCCGGCATCGAGCACGGCGAGCGGATCAGCGTGATCGGCGAGCACATGGACGGGACGCACGCCGAGCTCGTAGCGGTGCCGGAAGGGAACGTCTACCCCCTGCCCGACGAGATCTCCTTCGAGGACGCGGCGGCCTTCCCGCTCGTCTTCGAGACGGCGTACCGGCTGCTCGTGACCAAGGCGCAGCTGCGCGAGGGCGAGTGGGTGCTGCTCTGGGGGATCGGGAGCGGCGTCGCCACCGCCGGGCTCGCGATCGCCACCGCGCTGGGCGCGAAGGCGCTCGTCACCTCCTCCAGCGACGAAAAGCTCGAGCGGGCGCGCGAGCTCGGCGCCGACGCGACGGTCAACCACACGAGCGGCGACGTCGGCGCTGCGGTCAAGGAGGCGACCGGCGGCAAGGGCGTCGAGGTCGTGCTCGAGCACGTCGGCGAGGCGACCTGGCAGACCTCGCTGCAAGCCGCGCGGGCCGGGGGCCGGATCGCCGTCTGCGGCGCGACCACCGGTCCGAACCCGCCGGCCGCGCTCCACCGCATCTGGTGGAAGCAGCTGACGATCTACGGCTCGACGATGGGCACGCGCGAGGACTTCGAGGGCGCGTACGCACTCGTGAAGAGTGGCCGCGCGCTGCCGGTCGTCGACTCCGTCCGCCCGCTGGCCGAGGCCCGAGCCGCCCACGAGCGGATGGAAGCCGGCGAGCAGTTCGGGAAGCTCGTCTTGACGATCTAGGGGTGAACCTGGCGCCGCTCGAGGCGCTCTTCGAAGCAGCGCCGCAGGTAGTCGCCGCGGAGCTTCGGCAGGACCCGAGGCTTCGGCGGCGGCTTCGGCATGACCACGACTTCAGTCACCCGCTCGCCGTGGAGCCGCTCGTAGGCGTGCCGCTCGTCGAACACCGGCTGCGTCGGCTTCCGGCGAAGCCACGCGAACAGCCGGGAGAAGAGGTTCATGCGGGTGGTCATACCACGTTCGCGCTCGTGAGCCAATGCTTTAGCTGAGCTCGTACAGCAGCTCCTCGATATCGGTGGTGCGCTCGGCCACCCGGGCGAAGCCGCACTTCTCGAGCACGCGGATCGAGCCGACGTTCGAGCGCGCGACCCACGCGTGCAGCGGCCTGGGCAGCTCCGCGGCCAGCTCGGCCAGCGCGGCGCTGGCGAGCCCGCGGCCCCAGTAGTCGCGGCCGATCCAGTAGCCGACGAAGCGTTGCCCGTCCTGCTCCCAGGACCCGATGGTCCCGGCCACCTCGCCGTCGGCCTCGATCACCCGGACGACGTTGCTCGGGTTGGCGAGCACGCGGCGCCAGTGCGCGTCGAACGCCTCCCGGTCGCGGGCCGGGAAGACCGCCATCTCGTTCGCCTCGGGCTCGCGCTGCTGCTCGAACAGCACGTCGAGGTCGTCCTCGCGAACCTCTCGCAGTACTCGCGAGTCAGCCGACGCGCTCGGCTCCCGTCGGCTCGAGCGTGTCGTGCACGTGCTGCCCGACCTTGCGGTCAGGCCGCGCGATCAGGAAGTAGACGGCGCCGATGACCGCGATGATCACCATCACGAGCAGCGTGATCCAGTCGAGGTTGAAAAGCGCGCGCCCGCTCGCCAGCCCGCTCGGCACGACCACGTTCAACAGCATCAGGCCGAGGTAGCCGGCCGCGATGAGCGTCACCGTCCAGCCCCACTTGCCGAGCCTGAACGCGCCCTCGGGCACCCAGCCCCGCATCCGGGCGACGATCGCTGCGATCACCGCGAGCAGGAACGAGAGGTAGATCCCGCTGACGGCGAACGAGATCAGCGAGTAGAGCGCTGTCGTGTTCGCCGGGTACGTGATGAAGCCCAGATCGACGTTGTGGTCAGGCTGGTAGTAGACGAGGAGCACGAACAGCACCGAGACGAGCGAGCCGACGATCAGCGCGTTCACCGGCGTGCGGAACCTCGCGTGCACCTTCGAGAGCCAGCCTGAGCCCGGGAGCGCGCCGTCACGCGCGAACGAGAAGGCGAGCCGGCTGCCCGCGCCCTGGATCGCGCTTCCGCAGGAGAAGAACGCGAAGATGATCAGTAGGAGCAGGAAGTCCTGCATCCCACTCGAGAGCTGGCCGAGGATGGCCGGGACGCCGCCCCCGTCGACGGTCGCCTTGATCGGGTCGTGCTCCGGCATCGCGAGCAGGAGCGCGGCGGTGAGGATGAGCGAGCCGATGCCGCCCCAGATCAGCGCCCAGCGCATCGCCTGGGGGATCTTCCTCCCGGCGTCCTTTGTCTCCTCGGCGATATCGCCGCACGACTCGAAGCCGTAGAAGATGTACACCGGCGCGAGCACCGCGATCAGCGCAGCCGACAGCCAGCTGCCGCCGAAGCCCACGCTGTAGACGTTGGTCGACGCGTGCGTGGCGCCCTGGGTCGAGAACAGGAAGCCGAGGCCGTGATGGAAGCCGTGGATGGCCAGGATCAGCGCAATCCCGAGCGTCCCGAGGATCTCGACGCCGACGCCGAACTGCGCGACGCGGCCCATGACCTTGGCGCCGGTGATGTTGAGCGTGGTCTGGATCGCCAGGAGGACCAGGGTGATCAGCAGGATGGTCGTGTGGTTCGTCGGATCCCAGTTCGTGTCGAACCAGTTGTGCGAGAGCGCCGCGATGTACGGCACGACGCCGGTGTCGACCGATGCGACCGTAACCAGCAGCGCAATCCCGTAGAACCAGCCGACGAACCAGCCGTAGGCCGGGCCGACCGAGAACTTGGAGTACTGGTAGAGCGCGCCGGCCACCGGGTAGTGGCTCGCGAGCTCGCCGAAGACCAGGGCGACGAAGAACATCCCGATCAGCGGGATGAACGTCAGCCAGATGTAGGCCGGGCCTGCGAGCGCAACGCCGAGGATGAACAGCGAGTAGATGCCGACCATCGGCGACAGGTAGGTGAACCCGACAGCGAAGTTCTCGAAGAAGCCGAGCACCCGGTTGAGCTGGGGCCGGTAGCCGAGGTTCTCGAGCCTCGCGTCTTCGTCCGC
>JBIOZO010000229.1:0-10629 GCA_044871215.1 Gaiellaceae bacterium
TCCTCCAGGGCTACCTGACCGCGCTCGACAACCTCGACGCGGTCATCTCGCTGATCCGCGCGTCGGCCGACCCGGACGCGGCGCGCGCCGGCCTGATGGAGACGTTCGAGCTCTCCGAGATCCAGGCTCAGGCGATCCTCGACCTCCGCCTCCAGCGCCTCACCGGCCTTGAGCGGAAGCGGATCGAGGACGAGTTCGCCGACCTGCAGGAGCGGATCGCCGAGCTGCGCGCGATTCTCGGTGACGAGTCGAGGATCGACGCGCTCATCCGCGAGGAGCTGCTCGAGGTCAAGCAGGTCTACGGCCGGGGCGACGACCGCCGCACCGAGATCGTGGCCGCCGAGGGCGAGCTCGAGCTCGAGGATCTGATCGCGGAGGAGGACATGGTGATCGCGATCACCCGCTCCGGCTACGTCAAGCGGCTACCCGTCACCACCTATCGCGAGCAGCGGCGCGGCGGGATCGGCGTGATGGGGATGGACCTCAAGGACGAGGACTACATCGAGCACCTCTTCGTCGCCTCCACGCACGACTACCTGCTCTTCTTCACCTCCGTCGGCAAGGTCTACCGGCTGAAGGTGCACGAGCTGCCCCTCGGCACGCGCCAGTCGAAGGGTCGCGCGATCGTCAACCTGCTGCCGTTCGCCCAGGGCGAGCAGGTGAAGGCGGTGATCGCCACGCGCGACTTCAAGGAGGCCGAGTACCTCGTCCTGGCGACGCGGAACGGGATCGTCAAGAAGACCCGCTTCGAGGAGTACAACACGCCGCTCAAGGCCGACGGGATCATCGCGATCAAGCTGCGCGAGGACGACGCGCTCGTCGATGTGCTCCACTCGAACGGCGGCGAGGACATCATCCTCGTCTCGCGCAAAGGCCAGGCGATTCGCTTCCACGAGGACCAGGTGCGCTCGATGGGGCGAGCCACCTCCGGCGTCAAGGGCATGGGGTTGCGCAAGGGCGACGAGGTGATCTCGGCCGGGATCGCCGACGACGAGCTCGACATGCTGGTCGTCACCGATCAGGGCTACGGCAAGCGGACCCGCATGGCCGACTACCCGGTCAAGGGGCGCGGCGGGCTCGGGGTCAAGACGGTGCAGCTGACTGCGGCCCGCGGCCAGCTTGCCGGCGCGCTGCCTGTGCGCGAGGGCTACCAGGTGATGCTGATCTCGAACGGCGGCACGGTCATCCGGATGCCGGCCGACGAGATCAAGCGTCTCGGCCGCTCGACCCAGGGCGTGATCGTTATGCGTCTGCGCGGCGACGAGCAGGTTTCGAGCATCGCGCTGGTCGCCGAGTCCGAGGAAGCAGCGCCGGAGGCCGTCGAATCGGATTCCGCTGCAGATACCGGTAAGAACGAGTAGGTTCGAGCGCGCCCTTCCATAATTGGAAGCAGGTCGCTATAACTTTCAAGAGAGATGTCTTCAAGGGAGCAAACAATGGCCTACGAAGGGGCAGCCGACTTCCTCGAGCCGATCGATTTGGCTGAGCACCTCGACAAGATCGAGCTCTACCTGGGGCAGGTATGCCAGATCGCGGGCATCTCGAAGATGCAGCTCGACTACTGGACGAACAAGGCGCACATTCCCACCAAGGGGAACAAGCAGCGGATCTACGACATCGAGGCGCTCGAGACCGTGATGCTGATCAAGCAGGCGAAGGACAAGGGTCTGAACCTCGGCGCGGCGATCGAGGCCGCCCGGCGCTTCCGCGAGTCGAATCGGCCCGCTCAGGCCTAGCGGCGTAGCTGCGCGGCCGCCTCTTCGGGCGCAATCGTGTTGACGAAGTAGCCGGCGCCGAGCTCGAGCGACGCGAATACCGTCAGACGCGGCAGCAGCTCGAGGTGCCAGTGGCCGGACTCGTGCAGCCAGAGGTTCATCGGCCGCGGGGCGTCCTCGGCCAGCCGCCGTGGTACCTCCGCTGCCAGGTCGAGCGCCGCTCCGAGGCGTGGGCCGAAGCCGTCGGCCTCGTGTTCGAGTGGGGCGATCAGGCACTCGTACGGCGCCCGGCCGGCGTACGGGCAGAGCAGCACCAGGCCGCCCCGCTGCTCGACGACGCGCGTGCCCTCGTCGAGCTCGCGCCGGAGGTAGTCGCAAATCCGGCAGGCGATCCGCCGCTCTGCCCGCGAGACCGGCGGCTCCTCGTCCAGCCAGACGAGCTGTGAATGCGAGTGCGGCAGGCTCGACCCGGCTGCCCGCCCCTCGTTGATCACGGCGAAGAGCAGGTGCCCGGCCTCGCGCGCCGCCTCGGCGCGTAGGCGCCAGGCCTCCGCCACCAGCTCAAGCTGCCCACGGTCGAGCTCCGCGATCGACTGCACATGACGGGGCGCGTGAACGACCACCTCCTGCCGCTCGAAGGCCGGGAACTTGTTCGGCACCACCCGCACCTGCCAGCCCGGCGTGTCGGGTGCCCGGTCGCGCGGCAGCGCGAGCACCTCGGGCGGCGTCCGGTCCTCGCGGCCTTCGCAGAACGGGCACGACTCCAGCTCCTCCGCAGTGGGCGGCTCGAGCACGGCGGCACCGGCGCCCGGGCGTGCCGATCGGCCTGGGGCGACGACGACCAGCCGCCCGGAGAGCGGGTCGACCCGCAGCTCGGTCAGGAGCCGGAGTGCCGTTCCATGAACGGCGTGAGCAGGTCGATCGGCGCGGGGAAGACGATGGTGGTCGACTGCGAGGAGCCGAGCTCGAGCAGCGTCTGCAGGTAGCGCAGCTGCAGCGCGATCGGGGTCTCCGCCATCACGTTCGCGGCGTCCTTCAGCCGCTCGGAGGCCTGGAACTCACCCTCGGCGGCGATCACCTTGGCGCGCCGCTCGCGCTCTGCCTCGGCCTGGCGGGCCATCGCGCGCTGCATGCCGGACGGGATCTCGACGTCCTTGACCTCGACGATCGAGACCTTGATGCCCCAGGGCGAGGTCGCCTCGTCGATGATCTCCTGCAGGATCGAGTTGATCTTGTCGCGCTCAGAGAGCAGCTCGTCCAGCAGGTGCTGGCCGAGCACCGACCGGAGCGTGGTCTGTGCGATCTGCGAGGTCGCGACCATGAAGTTCTCGACCTGCACGATCGCGTTCTTCGGCTCGACGATCCTGAAGTAGGCGACCGCGTTGACGCGCACCGGCACGTTGTCCTTGGTGATGACCTCCTGCGGCGGAATGTTCAGCGTGATCGTCCGCAGGTCGACCTTCACCATCCGGTCGACGACCGGGATCAGCAGGAAGAGCCCCGGGCCCTTCGGCTGCGGCAGTAGGCGGCCGAGCCGGAAGATGATCCCGCGCTCGTACTCCCGCGCCACCTTGATCGCCGAGATCAGGAACAGGATGACGAGGAAAAGCAGTATTGCGACGAGGATCAGGGCGCCGGCCATGGGGCGATCCTACTCCCGCGCCCTCATTCTGCGAGCGCTCTCGTGCCAAGGAGGTGCGCTAGATGGCCACGCAAGCCAAGCTTGCGCGGCCTCTAAGCGGCGCCGACGAGCGGCGCCTCAATCCGCTACGGGTTCGACCAGCAGCGTCAGCTCCGGGCCGACGTCCGCGACGCGCACCCGCTGGCCCGGCCGCAGCGGCTCACCGTCCACCGGCCGCGCGCGCCAGAGCTCGCCATGCACGAAGACCAGGTCGTCGCGCCGAGCCTCGCCGACTTCGCCGACCATCGTCTGGGGGCCCACGCTCACGGGTCTGCGGCGCACCTGCACCGCCTTCGTGAGCGCGAACACCCAGATCGCGCCGAGCCCGACCGCGAAGGCGGCCAGCACGGGCGTGTTCACCTCGTTGTAGGGCGAGGGCGCATTGTGAAAGAGCAGCAGCGAGCCGACCACCAGGCTGATCAACCCGGCGACCGTGAGCGCTCCGTGCGTGACGACGTGCGCGTCGATGATCAGCAAGCCGATGCCGAGCAGCAGCAGGGCGAACCCGGCCCAGCTGATCGGCAGCACCGAGAAGCCGAAGAGCGCGAGCAGCAGCGAGACGGCGCCGAGCGCGCCGGGGAGGACGACGCCCGGGTGGAAGATCTCGAAGCCGATCCCCGCGATCCCCGCCAGGAACAACAGCGGGATCAGATTCGGGTCGATCAGCGTGTTCAGGAGACTCGTGAAGAACCCCGGGCTCACCTCGTCGACGTGTGCGTTCGCCGTATGGAGGACGTAGTGCTTGCCGGCAGTCTTCTGGCCGTCGATCTTGTTCAGCAACGCCGGGAGAGTCGGCGCGAGCACATCGACGACGTTCATCTCCTTGGCCTTCTGCTCGTCGAGGTTCGAGGCCTTGCGGACGGCCTGGGCCGCCCAGGCGGCGTTGCGGTGGTGGAAGCGCATCAGGCTCGTCAGCGAGGCGACCGCGTCGTTGATCACCTTTCGCCGCAGGTCGGAGCCGAGGTTCTGCCCGCTCGAGTCGATCGGTGTCGACGAGCCGATGTTGGTCGCCGGCGCCATCGCGGCGACGTCGGCCGCCTCGGTGATCCAGACGCCTGCAGAGGCCGCGCGCGCCCCGCTCGGCGAGACGTACGCGATCACCGGGATCTTCAGGCCGATCTCCGTCTTGACGATCTTGCGCATCGCCTCGGAGAGGCCGCCCGGCGTGTCGATCACGATCACGGCCGCGTCGTAGTGCTCGTCCTGCGCGTGCCGCAGCTCGTGGTCGAGGTAGCTCGACGTGACCGGGTTGACCTCGAGGTCGTAATGGATCGCAAGCACCCGTGGCTGCGCGGCGAAGGCCAAAGCGGGAACGGCGAGAGCCAGGGCCGCTGAGGCCAGCAACGCCCGTATGAAGGCCCGGTCCACGCTTGTAAAGATTCTACCGGCTTGCAGCCCTTTTCCTTGCGGGCGAGGAAGGCGTCTGCTTCCCTCGAAGTCGGGTCGTTCGATGAAGAGAGCCCTTCTCGTCGCAGCCGTCCTCGCCGCCGTGCTTCCCGGCTCCGCGCTCGGCGCCGGGCTGGTGCAGCAGCAAGAGCTCCAGCCGCAGGCTTCGGCTCGCGTGCTCCAGACGCGGAGCTTCGAGCTCGTCGGTCTCCACTGGCGCGGCTCAGGTCGCGTCGCGTACCGGACGCGGACCCTGTCCGGCCGCTGGAGCCGTTGGCTGCTCTCGACCGATGACGACGCACTCCCGGACCGCGGCCGCGAAGTGCGTGCACTGCGTGGCTGGCGCATCGGGGAGCCGCAATGGACCGGCGCCTCCGACGCGATCCAGTACCGGACGCGTGGTCGCGTCTCGCGGGTGCGGGCGTTCTTCGTTCGCAGCCCGCAGCTCCCGGTCGGCGGGAAGCGGCCGGAGATCGCGGGCGCGCCGCCGATCATCACGCGGGCCGACTGGCACGCCGACGAGGCGATCCGCCGCGCACGGCCCTACTACGCGGACGGGATCCACCTTGCGATCGTGCACCACACCGCGGGCTCGAACTCCTACTCGAAGGGGCAATCGGCCTCGATCGTCCGGTCGATCGAGCTCTACCACGTGCAGGGCAACGGCTGGAACGACATCGGCTACAACTTCCTCGTCGACAAGTACGGCCAGGTCTTCGAAGGCCGCTACGGCGGGATCACCCGGCCGGTGATCGGCGCTCACGCCCAGGGGTTCAACAGCGGCTCAGTCGGTGTCGCGGTGATCGGCGACTACGGCTCGACCTCCATCTCGCCCGCCGCCCGTGCCGCGCTCGTCTCCCTGATCGCCTGGCGGCTCGACCTCGCGCACGTCGATCCGCTTTCGAGGGTCGGGCGGGTCTCGGCGGGCAACCCGCGCTACCCGGCCGGCACCGCGGTGACGCTGAGCGCGATCTCCGGGCATCGGGACGTGTACCCGACGAGCTGTCCGGGCGCGAGCCTCTACGCCCAGCTGCCGGCGATCCGCACCCAGGTCGCGCAAACGGGACTGCCGAAGCTCTACGGGCCGGCTGTGGTGGGAACGCTCGGCGGTCCGGTGCGCTTCACCGCGCGGCTATCTAGCTCGACGTCGTGGACGGTGACGGTGCGTGACGACGCGGGCACCACCGTGGCGAGTGGCACGGGGACCGGCGCGAAGGTCGACTGGACCTGGGATGCAAGCACGGCTTCCGCGCAGCACTACACCTGGGCGATCACCGCGCCGCAGATGCGCGCGGCGACCGGCTCGATCGGCACGGCGCCGGCGCCGCTGGCCGTGCAGCAGCTCAAGGTCGCGCCGGGCGTCGTGACGCCGAACGGCGACGGGCGCGGCGACGACGCGAAGACCACCTACCGCCTGACGGCCGGCGCCACGGTGACCGCCGAGGTCGAGGATTTCCTCGGCAACTCGATGGCGACGGTCTTCGTGGGTGCGCGTCCGGCCGGCGCGCAGGACCTGACGTGGAGCCCAGACGCACTTCCGGACGGGCGTTACCGGCTCGTGCTGACCGCGGTCGCCGGGACGAAGCAGGTGCAGAGCTCGACGACGTTCTGGGTCGACCGGACGCTCGCCGCGACCAAGGTGGCGTTGCAGGCCTTCTCGCCGAACGGCGACGGCCGGCTCGACACCGACGCGCTGTCCTTCACGCTGGTCAACCCGGCCCATGTGAGCGTCCGGGTCCTTCGCGGCTCGAAGCCTGTTGCCACCCTGCTCGACACGTCGTTCGCCGCGGGCCCGCAGCAGCTGAGCTGGGACGGCCGCGGTCTCCCGGACGGGAGCTACACGGTGTCGGTGTCGGCGACCGACTCGCTGTTGACTGTGAGCCAGACCGTCCTCGGGGTGGTCGACCGCAAGGTGCCCGTCGTTCGGCTCGTCTCGCTGCAGGCGGCCCTCGTGCGCGTCTCCGAGCCGGGGACGCTCGTCGTCGCGGTCAACGGCCGCTGGCGGAAGGTGCGCGTGCGCAGAGCCGGCGTGCTGCGTGTCCCGCACCGCGGCGCGGTTCGAGGCGTGACTGCCTACGCGCTCGACTCGGCCGGGAACAAGAGCCGGGTCGTCACGGCGCGGCGCTGAGCCAGGCGTCGTAACGCCGTTCCAGCCGCACGAGCAGCTCGGCGAGCAGCTCGGCGCGATCGAGCTCTCGTCCCGTCTCGGCGAGCAGCGACGTGGCCGGGAGGTCGACCTCCTGCGGCAGCTGCTCCGCAGCGAGGTTGACGTTCACGCCGATCCCGAGCACGACCCGGCCCTCCCGGGCCTCTGCCAGGATCCCCGCGAGCTTGCGGCCGCCGACGAGCACATCGTTGGGGAACTTCACGTCCGGCTCGAGCCGCGTCAGCGCCGCGATCGCCTCCGCGCAGGCGCGCGAAGCGACGACCGTCAGCTCGGGCAGACGCTCGGACGAGATCGTCGGACGCAGCTGCAGCGAGCAGAGGAGGCTCGCGCCGGCGGGCGCCAGCCAGCGACGGCCGAGCCGCCCGCGGCCGGCCGTCTGCTCGTCCGTCGCGGCGAGCGCCCCCTCGGGCGCCTCGGGGGGCAGCAGCAGCTGCGTCGACGGCGTCGAGGCGACGTACGTGTACGGGTGGCCGAAGCGACCGAGTAGGCGCGGCTCGACGACCTCCGGCGACAGTGAGTCGTGCACGGCGAAATACACTACGGCCGCCGTGCAACCTCCTCTGCGCAAGCGTCGTCAGATTCGGCAAGACCCGCGGCCGACCGCGCCGCTCGTCTACGAGAGGCTCAGTGATCCGATCCTGGTCAAACGCGCGAAAGACGGCGACGCGAAGGCGCTCGCCGCGCTCGTCGAGCGGCACGCTCCGCGCGCCGAGAAGCTCGCCGCGCACGTGCTCGCCGATCCCGAGGACGCGCGCGACGCGGCCCAGGAGGCGCTGGCCAAGCTCTGCGTCCGGCTGCGGCAGTTCCGCGGGGACTCGCAGTTCGCGACCTGGTTCCACCGCCTGGTCGTCAACACGTGCCTCGACATCGCCGCCCGGCAGCGAAGTCGGCGCTGCGAGCCGCTGGCCGCGGACGAGCGCGTCGCGCCCGACGGCGACCCGGCTCGGGAGACGGCTCTCGCCGAGCTGCGCAAGGAGCTGGCCGCCGAGCTGGCAGAGCTCTCGCACGAGCAGGCGAGCGTGGTCGTGCTGAAGGACGCGCTCGGCTTCTCGTTCGCCGAGATCTCGGCGCGCTCGGGGATGCCGGTCGGGACCGCGAAGTGCTACGCACACCGCGCCCGCGCCGGCCTGCGCGCACGGCTGACGGACGAGACAGCCGCGTGACGGTTCTCACACGCCCCGAGATCGAGGCGATCCTGCCTCACCGCGAGCCGTTCCTCCTGATCGACGAGGTGCTCGAGCTCGAGCCCGGCGAGCGCGTCGTCGCCCGCAAAACTGTGCACGAGGACGAGTGGTACCTGGCGGGCCACTTCCCGGGCAGGCCGGTGATGCCGGGCGTCCTGATCGTCGAGGGCATGGCGCAGACCGGCGCGGTGGCCGTCCTCTCGCAGGAGGAGAACCGCGGCCGCCTCGCGCTCTTCGCCGGCATCGACGACGTGCGCTTCAAGCGGATCGTCGAGCCCGGCGACGAGCTGATCTACGAATGCCGGCTCGAGACGGTGCGCGGGCCGATCGGCAAGGGCAAGGCCACGGCTCGCGTGGGCGAGCAGCTGGCCGCGCGCGGAACGCTCACCTTCGCGGTGGAGCAGTCGTGATCGGCTCGGCCAACGGCACCGCGGTCTCGATCACCGGCATCGGCGCGCGGGTGCCCGAGAAGGTGCTCACGAACGACGACCTGTCGAAGATGATGGACACGAACGACGAGTGGATCCGCGAGCGCACCGGGATCCGCGAGCGCCGGATCGCCGAGCCCGAGGTGGCGCTCTCCGACCTCTGTCTGCCGGCCGCGCGCGACGCGCTGGCCGACGCGGGGCTCGACGGGTCCGAGATCGACCTGATCATCGTCGCCACCGTCACGCCGGACATGGCCTTCCCCTCGACCGGGGCGATCCTGGCCGACCAGCTCGGCGCTGCCGACGCGGCCGCGTACGACCTCTCGGCCGGCTGCACGGGCTTCATGTACGCGGTCGCCCAGGGCTACGGGATGCTTGCCGGGGGCCTCGCGACCAAGGCGCTGATCGTCGGCGGCGACGTCCTTTCGCGCATCCTCGACTGGAGCGACCGGTCGACCGCGGTGCTGTTCGGTGACGGCGCGGGCGCCGTGGTGCTCGAGCGCGTGGCCGAAGGCGGCTTCCTCGGCTTCGAGCTCGGCGCGGACGGCTCGGGCGGCCCGCAGCTCTACCTACCGGCCGGTGGCTCGCGCGCGCCTGCGACCGCGGAGACGGTCGCCGAGCGGCAGCACTTCGTGCAGATGAACGGCCGCGAGGTGTTCAAGTTCGCCACCCGGGTGCTCGTCAGCTCGGCCGAGGCGGTGCTGGCCGAGTGCGGACGCAGTATCGAGGACATCGACGTCTACGTTCCGCATCAGGCGAACGTGCGCATCATCGAGCATGCACGCCAGAAGCTCGGGATTCCGGAGGAGAAGACCGTGATCGACGTCGACCGCTACGGCAACACCTCGTCGGGCTCGATCCCACTCGCGCTGGCAGACGCGAAGGCCGACGGCAGGCTCAGCGCGGGCAAGCTCGTATTGATGACCGGAATGGGTGCCGGGCTCACGTGGGGCTCGGGTCTGATCGAATGGACTGCAGGAGGAGACGGATGAGCGCGCCGAAGATCGCATTTTGCTTCCCTGGCCAGGGCTCGCTGGAGGCGGGCATGGGCCGAGAGATCGCCCTGGCCGTCCCGGCGGCGATGGAGGTCTTCGAGCGCGCGAGCGAGGCCTCGGGCCTCGACCTCAAGCGTCTCTGCTTCGAAGCTCCCGAGGAGGAGCTCGTGCACACCGAGGTGCAGCAGCCCGCGCTCGTCGCCACCAGCCTCGCCGTGCTCGCCGCGCTGCGCGAGAACGGGTACGAGCCGGACGTGGTCGTCGGCCACTCGGTCGGCGAGTTCGCCGCGCTCGCCGCCTCGCAGGCGCTGTCGAACGACGACGCGATCAGGCTCGTCCGCGAGCGCGGCCTGGCGATGGCCGCGGCCGCACGCGAGAACCCCGGCTCGATGGCCGCGATCCTCGGGCTCGCCGACGAGGTGGTCGAGGCCCTGTGCGCGAGGATCTCGAACGTGTGGCCGGCGAACTACAACTGCCCGGGCCAGATCGTCATCTCGGGCCAGAGCCTGTCGGTCGACGAGTGCTGCAGCGAGGCGGAGCGCGAGGGTGCGCGCCGCACGGTCAAGCTCCGCGTCTCCGGCGCGTTCCACAGCCCGCTCGTGGCCCGGGCGGCCGAGCACCTTCGCCCGGCGCTCGAGCGCGCGAAGTTCTCCGATCCGATCGCGCCCTTCATGTCGACCGTCACGGCCAAGATCGAGCCGGCGCAGCGGATGGCCGCGCTGCTCGTGGACCAGCTGACCGCCCCGGTCAAGTTCACGCAAGCCGCCCGCGAGCTGATGCGCCAGGGCGTGAAGGTCTTCGTCGAGGTCGGCCCGGGGAACGTCCTGACCGGTTTACTGAAGAGGATCGATCGCAGCGTGAAGGCGATTCCGGTCGGCGACCTCGCCTCGCTCGAGAAGCTGCGGGAGACCATCGAAACTGCCTGACGAGTTCTGCTCGCTCGAAGGCAAGACGGCCCTCGTCACCGGCGGCTCTCGCGGGATCGGGCGGGCAATCGCGCTCGAGCTCGCCCGGGCCGGCGCCGAGGTCGTGGTCGGATACCGCTCCGGCGCCGAGGAGGCCGAGGCGGTCGC
>JBIOZO010000230.1:0-4365 GCA_044871215.1 Gaiellaceae bacterium
TGGGAAGGGCAGCTGAACATCAAGGGCGCCCGCTTCGCCCGCGACCCGCGGCCGCTCGTCGAGGGCTGCCCGTGCCCGGCCTGCACGAGGTTCTCGCGCGCGTACGTCCGGCACCTCCTGAATCAGCAGGAGATCCTGGGGCTGCGGCTCTTGAGCCTGCATAATCTGCGGTTCTTGATCGACCTCGTCGCCGGTGCGCGCGACGCGATCGAGCGGGGTCGACTGCAGTCGTACAAGGAGCAGGCGCTGGCGCGGCTGCAGCGAGCAGAGGAGGCACCCACGTGGGCTACCTGATCATCATCGTCGTGCTGTTCGCGGCCATGTGGCTGTTCCTCGTCCGCCCGCAGCGGCGCAGGCAGCTGGAGCAGGCCCAGCTCCAGGACTCGCTCGAGCCCGGCGACGAGATCCTGACCGCGGGCGGGATCCACGGAACAGTGCGCGAGATCGAGGACGAGCTCGTCCACGTCGAGATCGCGCCGGGCACGGTCGTCCGGCTCGACCGCCGCGCGGTGGCGACGGTTGTGCAGGAACCCGAGCCGGATGCCCAAAATGAGCCAGGACCCGCCGACCCACCTGCGGGCAGCGAAAGCTAATCTGTTGCGGCTCGAATGAGCAATCGGCGCTCCCACCTGATCCTGGTCGGCCTGATCCTCGCGGCCCTGGCCGGCGTGGCGCTGCTCGCGATCCCGGGCTCGCCGGCCCACAAGAAGGTCACGCTCGGCCTCGACCTGCAGGGCGGCCTCGAGGTCGTGCTCAAGGCGGTCCCGCCGCCGGGCAAGACCTGCGACTCGGCCTGCATGGACCGCTCGGTCTCGATCATGCGCAGCCGGATCGACAAGCTCGGCGTGTCCGAGCCCGAGATCCGCAAGCAGGGCAACAACCAGATCGTGATCCAGCTGGCCGGCGTCCACGACGTCAACAAGGCCGCCCAGATCATCGGCACGACCGCCCAGCTGCAGTTCTTCGACTTCGAGGAGGACGTGTTCGGTCCCTCCACCAACGGCTCGGGCCAGGTGATCGCGCACGGGAGCCTCTACGACCTGCTGACGAAGGTGAAGGCCGACACGAAGAACGGCGGGTCGCAGTACTACCTCTTCAATCCAAAGAAGCAGAAGGTCGCCGGGCCGGAGGACACTCGAGAGCGGCTCTTGAACTCGACGCTGCCCAGCGGCCGCCAGCTGAAAGGCGAGTTGCCCAAGGGGTTCACGGTCCTGGCGGCCCCGCCCAAGACAATCGTGGTCAGCTGTGACCAGGCCGCGACCGGGTGCCAGGGCGTCCAGCAGGCCGACGCGGGCGTGCCGACCGTCTACTACCTCTTCAAGTACGACCCGAACAATCCCACGAATCCGATCCCGGAGGCGACGGGCGAGGATCTGAAGCTCTCCGACATCGCGGCCGACATCAGCACGCAGGGCCAGGGCAACGTCGTGCGGCTCGGGTTCACGGGCAAGGGCGCGGACAAGTTCCACGACATCACGCGCAAGGAGGCCCAGCGCGGCGCCTCGCTCGCCGCCGCCGCCGGACAGACAGGCAGCGACCCGAACACGGTTCAGCAGTTCGCTCAGCACTTCGCGATCGTCCTCGACGGCGAGCTGCGCTCGACGCCGTACATCGACTACAAGCAGAACCCGGACGGGATCGACCCGCGCGGCACCGGCGCAGAGATCTCGAACATCAACAGCATCGGCGAGGCGAAGGACCTCGCGCTCGTGCTTCAGACCGGCGCGCTGCCGGTGCGGTTCGAGCAGATCGAGCGCACCGACGTCTCGGCCACGCTCGGCAAGGACTCGCTCAAGGAGGCGAAGCTCGCCGCACTGATCGGCCTGCTGGTCGTCGCCGCCTTCCTGCTCGTCCTGTACCGCTTCCTCGGCGTCGTCGCGGTCGTCGGCCTCGGGATCTACGCAGCCTTCCTGTACGCGGCGATCCTGCTCTTCAACGTCACGCTGACGCTGCCGGGCTTCGCCGGCCTGATCCTGACGATCGGAGTCGCGGCCGACGCGAACGTCGTCATCTTCGAACGGATCAAGGAAGAAGTACGCGCCGGGAAGTCCGTGCGCGCCGCGATCGGCGCCGGCTACGCGAAGGGCTTCCACACGATCATCGACGCGAACGTCGTGACGGTGATCACCGCGCTCGTGCTGTTCGCGGTCGCGACCGCGGGCGTCAAGGGCTTCGCCCTGATGCTGATGATCGGCACCGTCATCTCGCTGATCACGGCCGTCGCGGCCACGCGCGCGATGCTCGGCCTGCTCGCCGGTTTCCGCTGGTTCGAAAACCCGAGCTTCATGGGCGCGAGCGGCGAGCAGAGCTGGCGCTTCCTGCAGATCGACTTCATGCGCAAGCGCTATCTCTGGTTCGCGATCTCCGGCGTGGTCGTCGCGATCTCGATCGGGGCGCTCGCCGTGAAGGGACTGAACCTCGGGATCGACTTCAAGGGCGGCACCCAGGTGTCGTTCACGACCCCGAAGCCCACCTCGCTCTCGTCGGTGCGCGAGCAGACGACGAAGTTCGGCAAGGAGCCGGTCGTCCAGGGCCGCGGCAAGAGCATCAACGGCGACGAGTACAAGAGCTTCCAGCTGCGCCTGCAGACACTGAACGGGCCCGAGACGAGCGCGCTCAAGGACGCGGTCGCGAGGCAGTTCCACACGACGAAGATCCAGATCCAGACCGTCTCTTCGAGCTTTGGGAGACAGATTGCTCGCTCGGCGATCATCGCGATCTGCTTCTCGCTGCTGCTGATCATCCTGTACCTGGCGGTCCGCTTCGACTTCAAGTTCGCGGTGCCGGTGATCATCGCGCTGCTCCACGACATCGTGATCACGGTCGGCGTCTACGCCCTCATCGGGCGGGAGGTGTCGAACTCCACCGTTGCCGCGGTCTTGACCGTGCTCGGCTACTCGATCTACGACACGATCATCATCTTCGACCGCATCCGCGAGAACGTCCCGCTGATGCGGCGGGCGCCGTTCGCGACGATCGCCAACGTCTCGCTCTGGGAGACGATTCGCCGCTCGCTGGCGACGACGCTGATCACCCTGCTGCCGATCATCTCGCTGCTGATCTTCGGCGGGGCGACGCTGAAGGACTTCGCGTTCGCGCTCATGGTCGGGATCGTCTCGGGCGCGTACTCCTCGATCTTCATCGCGGCGCCCTTGCTGACCAGCTGGAAGGAGCGCGAGCCCGAGTACGCGCGCCGGATCGGCCAGGAGCCGCCGAGTGGTGACGGCGTGGCGACGCTCGAGGCAGCTCAGGACGCTGCGGCGGCCGAGCCGGCGCCCGACCTCTCGCCCGTCGGCGCGATCGAGCGAACGACGGGAGCGAACGAAGCGAAGCGCGAGCGGCGGCGGCAGCGCCGACGGGCAAGGCCTCATGGCCGCGCCCGCTGACGTTCGCGAGATCGCGGAGAAGCTCGTCCTCGCCGGGGTCGGCGCGGTCGCGCTGACGGCCGAGCGGGCCGACGCGCTGGCCGAGGAGCTGGCGGCGCGCGGCGGCATCGGCCGCGAGGAGGCGCGCTCGCTGGTCGAGGAGCTGGTCGGCCGCTGGCGCAGCGAAAGCATCCGGCTCGGCGAGCGGACCGGGGTCGGTCTCTCGGGTCTCTTCCGCGAGCTCGGGCTCGTCACGCGCTCCGAGGTCGAGGAGCTCGAGCTTCGCGTGGCGCAGCTCGAGCACCGGCTGCGGCTGCTCGAGCGTTGAACCTCGGCAGCGTCGACACGGCCTGGTGGATCGGGCGGCGCATCGCACCTCAGGTGACGGTGGCGCTCGCACCGGCGGCGGGCTACGGCGTCGAGCGGGTGCCGCTCGAGGGCGGGGGAGTGGTCGCCGCGAACCATTTCTCGGGGATCGACCATCCCCTGATCGGTTCGTTCTCGCCGCGGCCGCTGTACTTCCTCGCGAAGGCCGAGCTGTTCGAGATCCCCGTGCTCGGCCCGCTGCTGAGCTGGCTGGGGGTCTTCGCAGTGCGCCGCGGCGAGGGCGACCGCGAGGCAGTCCGCCGCGCCCGCGAGCTCGTCCGCCAGGGGCACTTGGTGTGCGTCCACGTCGAGGGCACGCGCCAGCGCTTCGGCCATCCGGGGCCGCTGCACCCGGGTGGGCTGATGATCGCGATGCAAGAGGGCGTGGACGTGATCCCCTGCGCCGTCGACACCTTCGGTTGGCGGCCCTGGAACCGGCGCACCTGCTCGGTCGTCTGGGGCGAGCCGCTGAGCGTCGCCGACCTGCCGCGTAACCGGAAGGGCTACGCGGAGGCTGGCGAGCGCGTCGGCGCGGAGATCGTCCGGCTCTGGCGGCTCGCCGTCGCCGCCTCGGAGGCGGGCCTGCCGCCGGAGCTCCCGGACGGCGCCCGTCGCAGCGGCATCAACCCGAAGC
>JBIOZO010000231.1:0-2518 GCA_044871215.1 Gaiellaceae bacterium
GTCTGCCACTCGGCGCGTGCGCGCTCGAGGCTTGCGGCCGCCGCGTCCCAGTCCTTCTCGGCGAGCGCGATCTGTCCGGCCGCGAGGTTGACGGTCGCGTCGAAGGCGTCCGCGCGGCGGTCGCCGATCTTGTACGCGTCGACCGCGGTCTCGAGCTCGGCGAGCGCTGCTCGCGCCGTCCTGAGGTCGCCCGCGGCCAGCGCGATCTCGACCTGGGCGGGAAGGTGCCGGATGCGGAAGAGCGGCTCCTGCGTCTCCTGCAGCGCCCTCGAGATGCCCGCCACCGCGGCGTCGACCTTCCCCTCGGCCAGACGCAGGAGCGCGAGACCCGGCTGCGCGCTGCGCCCCAGCTCGTTCGACGTGCGGTATGCCTCCTCGGCGCCGGCGAAGTCGCCCCGGCGGCGGCGGATCTCGCCGATCTCGTAGTGGCCTCCTGCGGTGATGCTGCGATCGAAGTCGACGAGCTCGTCGCACGCCGCGAGCGCCTGCGCCTCGGCAGCCGTCCAGTCACCGCGCAGCCGGAGGACCTCGGCGCGGTGGATGCGGCACGCGCCGGGGAACCCGGTGACGTCGAGGCGGTCGCACCACTGGTTGGCCGCCTCCGTCCACTCGGCCGCGCGGCGGTAGTCGCCGAGATCCCGGCAGGAGCTGATCGTCAGGCAGTAGACGAGACCGGTCGAGTGCGGCTGCAGGTCGCCGGAGATCGCGGAGGCGGTCGCCTCGTCGAGCAGCGCGAGGCCGCGGTCGATCTGCCCGGCCTTGATGTACGTGCGCCCTCGGCCCGAAAGCGCCAGCACCTGGACGTCGCGGTCGCCGACGCGCTGCGCGAGCGCGTACGCCTCCTCGAACAGCGCCTCGGCCCGCTCGAGGTCTCCTTCCGCGAACAGCGCGGTGAGCGCGTGGATGAGGAGGGCGCGTCCGTGCTCGGGGGCCTCGGGCAGGTCGGCGAGCAGCCGCTCGCCCGTCGCGAACCACCCCTGAGCGACGGAGAACGAGCCGCGACCTTCGTAGTCCCAGGAGAGGGTGAGCGCCATCCGCGCCGCGCCGCGCGCGTCGCCGGCAGCGGTGTAGGCGGCGTAGGCGCGCTCGCGCAGGCGGATCGCCTGGTCGAGCTTCCCGGTCCACCAGGCTGCCTCGGCGAAGAGCTCGAGATCCGCCGGCCCGAGCTCGGTGTCGGCGACCGCGGAGAACGTGGCGTGCGCCTCCCGCCAGGCGAGGCGCGTCGCCGCGCCGCGGGCAGCTTCCACAGACTCGGCCACCTGGGACATGCGGACCTCATTGAAGCAGGGTCGATTCGTGCGGGAAGTGGCGAGCCCGCGATCGCGCGGGTAGGCTGCGGCGAGGAGCGTGGACGGGTAGGTGACGACTCGCAGGTCGCCGACCAGTCGCACCTACGGCTGGCTACTCCTGCTCGCGCTCGTCGCCGCCGTCTCCCTCGCGTCCGCTGGCCGCTCGGCGACGTCGCAGGGCGCGGCCGCTCTCCAGCAGCGCAACTTCCCGGGCGGTCCGTACTTCACCGTCGTCTGTGGCTTCAGCCACCGCAACAACGACGACCCGATCCGCTTCCCGCGGCAGCCCGGCCGCTCGCACAACCACACGTACATCGGGAACAGGAATGTCACCGCGGTGACGACGGCCGAGACCCTCCGGGGCGGCGAGACCACCTGCGACGTCGGGGAGGACGCCTCGACCTACTGGGTGCCGACGGTGTACGTCGGCGGCGAGCCGATCCCTCCACTCGCGGGCCTCGTCTACTACACGAAGCACGTCTCGGGAGCGCTCGTCGCCCCGCCGCCCGGGCTGAAGCTGGTGGCCGGCAACCCGGCCGCGCGGCGCGCGCAGTCGAAGGACGTCGTGTCCTGGAGCTGCGGGGGCATCGACGGCAACCCACGCTTCGCCGCGCTGCCATCGTGTGGCCCGGACGACGCGCTCGAGCTCGAGGTGAAGTTCCAGAATTGCTGGAACGGTCGCAACGTCGACAGCACCAACCACAAGCGGCATGTCGCCTACTCGAAGGCGGGACGCTGCCCGTCCACGCACCCGGTCCGGCTGCCGACGATCACGCTCGTGCTCCTGTACCCGCCGGTCCGCCGCGGCCTGCTCTCCGCGGGGCGGTGGGCGACGCACGCCGACTTCATCAACGGCTGGGACCAGGAGGCGCTCGAGCGCCTCACCGCCGGGCTGAACGCGGACCGCCGCTAGATGATTGATGCCACCAGATCGCGCATCCGGATGCGCGAGATCGTGGCATCAATCATCTAGCTCAGCCGCGGCGGCGCGTGCCGGCGGTGATCGCGAGCGCGGCGAGCCCCGCGAGTACCGCGCCGACGATGAGGAACGCGACGCCGACCCAGACCGCCGCGTCGAGTTCCGCGCCGATACTGAGCTCGGAGGAGACGCCGCGCGATCCGTCGGCGTTCATGACGACGGCGCTCCAGCTGCCCTCCTCGGGCTCCCACTCGAGCGTCTGCTCTCCGACCCCGCTGGTCGAGGCTACCCAGAAGCCCTGCGTCGCCGG
>JBIOZO010000232.1:0-2031 GCA_044871215.1 Gaiellaceae bacterium
GGCCCGCGCCACCCCTTCCCACGGTGCGCCGCTACAATCTCGCGGCGCTCGGGGGCGTAGTTCAGTTGGTTAGAACGCCGGCCTGTCACGCCGGAGGTCGCGGGTTCGAGTCCCGTCGCTCCCGTCCCTTTTCAAGCCATTTCTGGGACTTTGAAGGCCCGAGCGCGTGCCCGGGCCTTCGTTTTGGTCAGATCTGGTCAGATTTCACCGGTGTTTAAGCCGCCGAGGGCGCTGGCGAGCCGCTCGCCCACTTGCTCGCGACGGCGAGCCGTTTCGAACTCGTGGACGTAGAGGTCCATCGTGATCGACGGGCGAGCGTGCCCGAGCTGCCGCTGCACCCCAACCGGGCCGAGTCCGCTCTGGGCGAGATGCGACCCATAGGTGTGACGAAGATCATGGAAGGTCAGCTTCGGCATCCCCGGCGGGTTGACCGCCGCCGCGTCCCAAACGCCTACCTCCTTTCGCGCGCGCACGCGAGACCGGGTACCACCCCTCGCCGTGATGATGGTGGTGGGGCCTGGTCGCGGGGTGGTGGCTGCTCCGGCTGGGTCGGGGGGATCTTCGACTACCGGGCCGGGTAGGTGCCCGCGCTGCTCACGCGAGCGCTCGTCGCGCCGCTTCGTCGAACGGGGTGAGCTCGAGCGGTAGCAGCTTCCGGATCCGCTCTTCGCGCGCGATCGTGGGATTGCGCAGTCCTTCGACGAGCGGTCGCGCGACCGACGCGTTCACCGGCGTGACGAGGTTGAGCCAGAGCGAGGAGAGGTACGGCGTCAGCACCGGGACCTCGACGATTACCGGCTTCCGGCCAAGCAGGGCGGCGATCCGCTCGATCATCTGCCGGTAGGTCATCACCTCCGGCCCGCCCGTGTCGTAGCCCTCGCCGTACGCGGCCTCGCTGCCGCAGACGCCGGCTAGGTAGCGCACGACGTCGTCGAGCGCGATCGGCTGCGTCGGGGTCGAGACCCAACTCGGGGTCACCATGACCGGCAGCCGCTTGACCAGGCCGAGGATCGTCTCGAAGGCGGCGCTCCCCTTGCCGATGATCATGGCCGCGCGCAGGGTCGTCACCGGGACGCCCGCGGAGGCGAGCCGCTGTCCGGTCTCGCGGCGGCTGCGCAGGTGCGGCGACGCGTCGGGGCCGTCGGCGCCGAGCCCGCCGAGGTAGACGATCTGCCGCACACCTGCGTTCGCTGCCTCGCGCGCGACCGTCTCCGCCGCCACGCGATCCTGCTCCTCGAAGTCGCGCGCGCCGAGCGAGTGGACGAGGTAGTAGACGACGTCCGCATCTTCCAGGGCCGCGGCGACGCCATCGCCGCTGGCCGCGTCGGCGACCACCCAGCGGGCGCAGGGCTCGTCACGCACGGTGCGCGAGACCGCGGTCAGCTCGTGATCGGCCAGCAGGGGCACGAGCGCCCGGCCGACGACGCCGGTTGCGCCGAAGACGGTGACGTTCACGAGTCCCGGCTCCGCAGCAGGAGCTCGAAGTAGCGGCGGCTGACCGCGACATGGAAGGGGCTTTGCCCTTTCGCGTAGAGCATCCCGGTCCACGGCTGTCCGCCCGCGCGGGCGGCGAGCCGCGGCAGGTACTCCTCTACCGTGACGCTCAGCTCCTGCTGATCGCCCTCGCGTCGCTGCGCGAGTGTGACGGAGCCGCCGGCTCGGAGCGCGAGCAGTCCACCCCCGATCGCGTGCCGGCAGCTAACCAGCCCGCCGTCGAACGAGAGCTCCGGCGGCCCGAAGGTGAGCAGCGTCGCACCACCGAGCAACTTCAGCTTGCCTCCGCCGCCCCTCCAGCTCGCGCGGACGCCGCCGCGGGTGAAGCGGTCGACCGCCTGCCAGTAGGTGACACCGAGCGTGCGGGCGCCGGCCTCGGACGCCTCGACCACGGGCTCCACCACGAGCACCCGCTGGCGCGACTCGAAACCGCCGGACTCAAGCACCCGCTCCGATGTCTCCCAGCCGGTCAAACCGCCACCACCATCGGCGAAGGGTAGTTAGCCACGCCGGCCCAGGGATGTCCCGACGCACGTG
>JBIOZO010000233.1:0-4589 GCA_044871215.1 Gaiellaceae bacterium
TTCAAGGAGTACTTCAAGGAGCAGCTCGGCACCTCGGAGGGGGTGACCGCTCGGTGATCGAGGCCGCCGGCACTCGCGCGCGCGGCCTGCGCGCCCACCACGGCGAGGCGTCCGAGGTCGCCTCGGCGGTCCGCCGGCTCGACTGGTGGCTCGTCGGCGCGACCGTCGCGCTGCTCGCTTTCGGGCTGTGGGCGATCCAGGGCATCACCGCCCACGACGTCACCGGCAACCCCGACTACTTCTTCACGCGCCAGGCGATCTACGCGACCGTCGGCTGCCTCGGCGCGATCGCGGTGCTGTTCGTCGACCCGCAGGTCTACCGCCGTCACAAGAACGCGATCTACGCGAGCACCGCCGGCGTGATGATGCTCGTGCTCGTGGCCGGCACCGTCTCACGGCATTCGAAGCGCTGGCTCGACATCGGCTTCTTCCGCTTCCAGCCGTCCGAGTTCGGGAAGCTGCTGTTCGTCCTCTTCCTCGCCGCGTTCCTGGCCGACCGGGCCAAGCGGCTGGGGGAGACGCGAACCGTCCTCGAGGCGATCGGCTTCGGACTGGTGCCCATCCTGCTCGTCTTCGTCCAGCCCGACATCGGGACGGCCATGGTCTACATCGCCGCGCTCGCCGCGGTGCTCTTCGTCGCAGGCGTGCGCTGGGCCCACCTCGCGGCGCTCGGGATCGGCACGCTCGTCGTGATCCTCGCCGTGCTCTGGCTGCTCCCGGCCGGCGGCGTGCACGTGCTCAAGGACTACCAGGCGAAGCGCCTAACCGGCTTTACACATCCCGACTCCGACCCGGCCGGCGCGACCTACAACGTCGCACAGGCCAGGAACGCGGTCGGCGCGGGCGGCGTCAACGGTCGCGGCGTGGCCGGCGCGACGCAGACCAAGTTGAACTTCCTGCCCGAGCACGCGACCGACTTCGCCTTCGCCTCGCTCGCCGAGCAGCGCGGCTTCGTCGGCGTCTCGGCTCTGCTGCTGCTCTACCTGTTGGTCGTCTGGCGAGGGCTGAAGGTGATCGCGATCGCGCGTGACCCCTTCTCTGCGATCGCAGCGGGCGGGATCGTGTTCGCGTTCCTGTTCCAGGTCTTCGTCAACGTCGGCATGAACATCGGCGTCGCCCCGGTAACCGGCATCCCGCTTCCGTTCGTCTCGGTCGGCGGCTCGGCGATGATCGCGAACCTGCTTGCGATCGGCGTTCTGCAGGCGATCCACATCCGCGGCGCCGCGCGGCCCAAGGCGTACCGGTAGACCCAGACCCCCGGGGCGGGGTATGTTCGCCCGAACGGCGGGGGGCGAGAGGGGAGAAATGAAGCGGTTCATCCTTCGTGCAGGCGTGCTCGCGGCCTGTGCGGCTGCTGCGGCAGCCGTTGCCTCGAGCGCGGTCGCGCAGAACTACGTGGTCCTCTACAAGGCGCAGGCGGTTCCGTCGAACGCGGCGCAGACCATCTCCGCGGCAGGCGGGACGCTCGTCGCGAGCTACGGTCAGATCGGCGTCGCGATCGCACGCTCGGACAACGCGACATTTGCGCGTAGCGTGCAGAAGAGCAGCCTCGTCGCCGGCGCGGTCGGCACGTCCGCGTACGCGACCCAGCTCGAAGGCAGCGTTGCCGACACGGAGAGCTCGCCGCTCAGCGACCTGCTGAGCATTCCGGCTCCCGGCGACGACAGCCTGTCGGGGCTGCAATGGGACATGGACCAGATCCAGGCGCCCGCGGCCCGGGCAATCAACGGGGGCAGCCCGTCCGTCCTCGTCGGCGACATCGACACCGGCCTCGACTACACGCATCCGGACCTGGCTCCGAACGTCGACTTCGCCAACAGCGCCTCCTGTATCGGCGGCGTGGCGAATCCGAGCCCGGCCGCGTGGAACGACGACAACGGCCATGGCACGCACACCGCCGGGACGATCGCGGCGGCTAGGAACGGGCTCGGCATCGTGGGCGTGGCCCCCAACGTGCGGATCGCCGGCATCAAGGCTGGCAACGCGGCCGGGTTCTTCTTCCCGGAGGCCGTGATCTGCGCATTCATCTGGGCCGGCACGCACAACGTGAACGTCACGAACAACAGCTACTTCGCGGACCCGTGGCTCTTCAACTGCCGGAACGACCCCACGCAGCGCGCGCTCTGGGAAGCCGAGCGGCGGGCTATCAGGTTCGCCCAGCAGAAGGGCGTGCTCGTCGTGGCGGCCGAGGGCAACCAGGCAGACGACCTCACACATCCGACCCAGGACGCGACGAGCCCGGACGACACGAACCCGGTCCTGCGTGAGATCCACAACCAGTGCGCCGTCGTGCCCACCGAGGTTGCAGGCGTCGTCGGCGTGACGGCGAACGGCAACCTGCAGCTGAAGTCGTTCTACTCGAGCTACGGCAGCGGTGCGGTCGACGTGGTCGCTCCGGGCGGCGACTCGCGGCTGCAACTGACGGCGGCCGCGCCGAACGGGCGCGTGCTCTCCACGTACCCCGCAAGCATCCCCTGCGCGAGGCAGGTCATCGACGCCTCGGGTGCGACGTACTGCTATCTCCAGGGCACGTCGATGGCGGCGCCCCACGCAGCGGGCGTGGCGGCGCTGATCGAGAGCACGGGAGTGACGCAACCGACGGCGGTGGAGTCTCGGCTGGAGACCACGGCCGATCCGCTCGCGTGTCCAAGCGATCTCTCGATCTACGCGTTCTTCCCGGCGCTCGACAACGGTGCCCCACAGGTCTGCACGGGCGGCACTGGATACAACTCGTTCAACGGCCACGGCCAGGTGAACGCCCTCACCGCCGTCGGCGGCTGAGCGAATCCGACCGAACTCGAGGGGCCGGCCACGCGCCGGCCCCTCGGTCTGTCCGGAGCCGGACCTACCATCCCGCCATGCCCCCTTCACGTGAAGCCGAGGAGCTGCTGCTGATCGAGGAGGCCGACGCCTGGTTCGAGTACCTCGAGGCGACGCGGGGTCAGACCGAACCGCGCTACCGCGAGGTCGAGCCTTGGGCCTACGCCAGACTCAGCCAGCGGCTGCGTGCGGTCCGCACCAAGCGCGCGAAGCTCCGCCCGGCCGCAGAAGCGGCCTGAACCAAGCGCGCTGCTACCCTGCAGTGACGGCTATGCCGACAGGTTTGACCACATTGCAGCGCGCGCTCCGCCCGATTCCGGGCCAGGGAAGCGCGCGCGCCCGACAAGGAGAATCCACTTGCTTCGATGGTTCCGGCGGCAGAAGCCGCGGACTGACGAGCGCGACCGCACCGCGGACGCGCCTACACCTGCACCTACCGACACCGTAAGCGCGCAGCCCGCCGAGCCGGGCGCGTCAACCGATCCCACCAAGAAGAAGCGCCGGCGAGGCAGTCGCGGCGGACGCGGCCGCAAGCGTACGGGCACGGGCGCTGCCGCGACCGAGGCCAAGGCCGAAAAGCCCGAGCCGCAGCCGGCGGCGAAGAAGGACGAGTCGCGGCCCGAGCGGCGTCCCGCGCAGCGCAAGCAGCGTACGACCCGCCGCCGCACGCCGGCACGCCGCCCGCCGCTGCCGCCCGCCAAGCGGGAACTGATGATCTCGGTCGACGTCAGCGAGCAGCGCGTCGCCGTGCTCGAGGACGACAAGGTTGCCGAGGCCTACCTCGAGCGGCCCGAGCGCCGCTCGATCGCGGGCAACATCTACAAGGGCTCCGTCGACAACGTGCTACCGGGCATGGAGGCCGCCTTCATCGAGATCGGCCTGGAGAAGAACGGCTTTCTCTACGTCGACGAGGTGATCGCCCCCGAGCTCGAGGGCAAGTCCCGCGGGCGCAAGATCCAGGATCTGCTGAGCCGCGGCCAGGAGGTGCTCGTCCAGGCCGTCAAGGATCCGATGAAGTCGAAGGGCGCGCGGCTCACCACCGAGATCTCGCTGCCCGGACGCTTCGTCGTGTTCGTCCCGCACGGCGAAGGGCTCGGCGTCTCGCGGCGGCTCGAGGACGAGGAGCGCACCCGCCTGCGCGACATCCTCAAGAAGCTCGACGTGAAGAAGGGCGGCGTGATCATCCGCACCGCCGCCGAGGGCGCGTCCGCCGACGACATCGAGCGCGACCTCGTCTTCCTGCAGCGGCTCTGGAAGACGATCGAGACGCAGGCGAAGTCGGCCAAAGCGCCCTCGCTCGTCTATCAGGAGGCGGAGCTACCCCTGCGCGTGATCCGCGACCTGTTCACCGAGGACTTCGAGCGTGCGCTGGTCGACCACGAGCGCACGTACAAGCGCGTCGTCGGCTACCTGAAGAAGACCTCGCCCCACATGGCCGACCGCGTCGTCCGGTACCGCGAGAAGACGCCGCTGATGGAGAGCATGGGCGTCGAGGCCGAGATCCGCTCGACGCTCTCGCGGCGGGTCGACCTGCCCTCGGGCGGCTACCTCGTCTTCGACTACGCCGAGGCGTTCACGGTGATCGACGTCAACACCGGCCGCTTCGTCGGCGGCCGCGGCAAATCGTCTGGCGGCAGGCTCGAGGACACGATCACGAAGAACAACCTCGAGGCGGTCAAGGAGGTCGTGCGCCAGCTGCGGCTGCGCGACATCGGCGGGATCATCGTCATCGACTTCATCGACATGGCGAACCCGAAGAACCGGGCGAC
>JBIOZO010000234.1:0-18447 GCA_044871215.1 Gaiellaceae bacterium
GCGCCCGAGGAGGCGCTCTGCGACGGCCCGCAGCAGATCCCCACCGCCGAGTTCGGCGAGTTCGCGACCGAGGTGCGCTCGGTCGTCGAGCTGCTCGGCAAGCAGATCGGCTGAGCCGTTCCGCGCGTGAGCGCTTGTGTACGAAGCGTCACACCGTCGGCGCACTCCCGTCACAGACACGCGCCACCTTCATCGCTAGCGTGAGTTGCCCCGGGTGGGTGGGGGTTAGGGATGGGACCCGCCGCTTGCCCTTGGTCGCGCGCCGTTAGCCTGGGTTGATGGAGGTCAAGCGGCTCGGCATCGTCGGCACCGGCCTGATCGGCGCGTCCGTGGGGCTCGCTGCGAAGCGCGCCGGGGTCGGCCACGTTGCGGGCTACGACTTCACGCGCGAAACCGTGCAAGTTGCGGGCGAGCGCGGTGCGATCGACGAGGCGGTCGAGTCGCCCGGCGACCTCGACGGCGCCGACCTGATCGTGGCCGCCGTCCCGGTCACCTCGCTGCAAGCGGTATTGCGCGAACTCCTGTCCGCCGACGGAAGCGCGACGGTCACCGACGTCGGCTCGACGAAGGCGAATGTCGCGGACGCGAGCGGGAACCCGCGCTTCGTCGGCGGTCACCCGGTGACCGGCTCGGAGGCGCACGGCCCCGCGCATGCGACCGTCGACCTCTTCGACGGCGCGACCTGGTTCCTGACGCCCACCGCGCAGACCGACCCCGAGCGCTACCGGCTCGTGCACGGCTTCGTCTCCGCGCTCGGCGCGACGCCCGTCGCGATCGACCCCGAGGCCCACGACCGGCTCGTCGCACTGACGAGCCACCTGCCGCACGCCCTCGCGAACCTGCTCGTCAATCAGGCGGGCGGCGGCCGCATCGAGGGCCACGAGCCGCTTGCCGCAGCGGGCGGCTCCCTCCGCGACATGACCCGCGTAGCGGGCGCGAACCCGCGCATCTGGGTCGACATCTTCCTCGAGAACACCGAAGCGCTGCGCGGCGCGCTCGGGGAGCACCGTCGCCGGGTCGAGCAGCTCGAGGCGGCGCTCGAGGCCCGCGACGCCGGCTTCATCGCCCGCTGGATCGGCGAGGCGTCGGCCAACCGGCGGCGGATGCTGGAGCAGGCGTTCCCGGATCCGGGCGACCTGCATCAGCTGCGCGTCCACGTGCCCGACCGGCCTGGCGTGCTCGCGGGGATCACCCAGGCACTCGGTGCGCAGCGGATCAATATCGAGGACTTCGAGCTCCACCACGTCTCGCCAGAGCGCGGCGGCACGCTCACGCTGCTCGTCACCGGCGAGGGCGAGGCGCAGCGGGCGGCGGAGCTGCTCGAGTCGCAGGGCTACGGCGTGGTTGTCTCGCCGGTGCTCGACGAATGAAGGTCGAGCCCGCGGCCGCGCTGCGCGGCCACATCGCCGTTCCCGGGGACAAGTCGATTTCGCATCGCGCCGTGCTCTTCGGCGCTATCGGCGAAGGCGAGACCGCGGTGCGCGGGTTCGGCCGCTCGGGCGACACCGAAGCGTCGATCGCGGCCGTGCGCCTCCTCGGTGTGACAGTGCACGACGAGGAGGTCGACGCGCTTCGCATCGAGGGCGTGGGGTTGCGCGGCCTGCGCGAGCCCGAGGCGCCGATCGACTGCGGCAACTCGGGCACGACGCTGCGGCTGCTCGCCGGGATCCTCGCCGGCCAACAGGGTCGCTTCGAGCTGACCGGCGACGACTCGCTTCGGCGGCGTCCGGTCGACCGGATCGCGGTTCCTCTGGCGCAGATGGGCGCGCGCGTGGAGTCCGCCGAGAACCGACCGCCGCTCGCCCTCGAGGGCGGCGAGCTGCGCGGTATCCGTTACGAGCTCCCGGTCGCGAGCGCCCAGGTGAAGTCGTGCGTGCTGCTCGCGGGGCTGTTCGCGGCCGGCCGGACGACCGTCGTCGAGCCGTTGCCGACGCGTGACCACACCGAGCGGATGCTCGAGGCGGCGGGCCTGCGGGTAGCGCGCCAGCAGCGCCGCGTCTCGGTCGGGCCGGCCGAGTGCCTGCGGCTCGGCGAGGTCCAGGTGCCGGGCGACTTCTCTGCGGCCGCGCCGTTCATCGTCGCCGCGACGCTGCTGCCCGGCTCGGAGCTGACGATCCACGACGTCGGTCTCAACCCGCGTCGCACCGGGCTGCTGGACGTCCTCGCGCGCATGGGCGCGCGCGTCACCGTGTTCAATCGCCACCCGAGCGGAGGCGAGCCGGTCGGCGACCTCGAGGTGCGCTCGGCCGAGCTGACGGCGACGGCCGTCACCGCCTCCGAGGTACCGCTGCTGGTCGACGAGCTGCCCCTGTTCGCGCTCGCGGCCGCCTGCGCGCGTGGCGAGAGCACGGTCTGGGGCGCGGAAGAGCTACGCGTGAAGGAGACGGATCGCATCGAGACCGTCACGAACGCGCTGCGCGCCCTGGGCGTGCGCGTCACTCCGCGTGACGACGGCTTCTGGGTGAGAGGCGTGCCGACTCGTCCCAGGGGCGGTCGGATGGCCTCGCGCGGCGACCACCGGATCGCCATGCTCGGGGCCGTGGCAGGGCTCGTCTCACGCGACGGGGTCGACGTCGAGGACTCGGAAGCGGTCGCTGTAAGCTTCCCCGGGTTCTTCGAGCTGCTCGACTCGGTCACACAACGATGATCGTCGCCATCGACGGGCCGGCGGGGGCCGGCAAAAGCACGGTCGCGCGGCGCCTCGCCGAGCGGCTGGGCTTCCGCTATCTCGACACCGGCGCGATGTACCGAGCGCTCACGTGGCTCGCGCGCCAGCGTGGTGTCGCGCTCGGAAACGGCGAGCAGCTGGGCGAGCTCGCCGCCGAGCATCCCGTCGGCTTCGACGAGCAGGGCCGGGTGTGGATCGCGGAGACCGATGTCACCTCCTCGATTCGCAAGGCGGACATCGACAGCCTCGTCCCGGTCGTCGCGCGTCACCCGTCGGTGCGCAAGGTGATGCGCGCGCGCCAGCAGGAGCTGGCCGACGACGGCAACGTCGTGATCGAAGGCCGCGACATCGGCACGGTCGTCGCGCCGCAAGCGGCGGTCAAGATCTACCTCAACGCCGATCGCTCGGTGCGCGCCTCCCGGCGGCTGGCCGAACGGCCCGAAATCGGCGCCGACGCGCTCGCCACCGACCTGCGGTTGCGCGACGAGAGCGACGCCGCGCGGATGCAGCCGGCCGAGGACGCGCAGCAGATCGACACCACCGACCTCGACGTCGAGGACGTGGTCGCGCAGATCGAGGAGCTGGTCCGCGCGCGCCAGCCGGCCTAGCGCGTCGATACGCGATCCGGGAACCGGCGGCGCTGCTCACGTAGGTCAGCGGCGGCGGCCATCAGCTCGGCAGGTGGGAGCAGTAGTTCGACTGCGAAATCATGGTCCGGGAACTCCGACGGCGCCCATGGTGGTCGAAATCCCCATTCGACCCAGACTCGGAGACGAATCAGTCCGTCGGCTTTTGGCGAGGCCTCGAATTCGAGGGTCGGCTCCGTGAAGGCGATCGTGTGCTTGGCAAATCCCTCAGCCGCCAGCTCGAGCCATGTAGCAAGGCGGTCCACCTCGGGAGTTTCCAGGCACGCGTCTTCGCCCGCCCATTCCCGTCCCCCAACCTCCGCACTAAAGCGAATGACGAGCCACTCAAGGCTGTCGCGAGCGGTGGCCGGGAACTCGTAACGCACGATCTCCAAAGCGAGCCGATCGCCGTTTGCTCCCTGGAGTCTCACGGGCTGGATCGTAGGAGGTGAGTAAGCGCGTCATGCCGGTGGTCAGGCACCGTGACGGCGAGCTCGTCCGGGCCAGTCAGCCGGCCGGCCTAGGGCGCTTACTCGTCGCGCGGCGGATCGGGGAGCTGGAACTGCCCGTGGACGAGCTCACTGGTGCCCTGCTGGTGGCGGTAGTCCTCCGCGAACCCCTCGCCGTCGGACTCTCCACGCTCGTCGTCGTACTCTCCAGGTGCCCACCACCGCTTCAGTCGGTCGAGAAGACCCATAGGGCGCATGATCCCACTGCAATGCACTCGACGCGAGAGCAACCTCCTCCGGGCGACCAGGCCGATCGCCTGATCGGCACTGTCGCTGTCGTCGGCTTTCCGAACGTCGGCAAGTCGACGCTCGTCAACCGGCTGACCGAGTCGCGGGCGGCCGTCGTGCACGAGACGCCCGGCGTCACGCGCGACCGCAAGGAGGTCGTCGCCGACTGGAACGGCCAGCGCTTCCGGCTGATCGACACGGGCGGCGTCGACATCGCCGACAAGACACCGATCACGCGCTCGATCGCCGACCAGGCGCACGCGGCGATCGCCGAGGCCGACCTGATCCTGTTCGTCGTCGACGCGCGCGCCGGGATCACCCCCGGCGACGAGGAGCTCGCGGCGATCCTGCGGCGTGCCCGCAAGCCCGTCTTCCTGCTCGCGAACAAGATCGACGACCCGAGTCAGGACGCGCTTGCGTTCGAGTTCCATCGGCTCGGCCTCGGCGACCCGGTGCCGCTGTCGGCCCAGCACGGACACGGCACCGGCGACCTGCTCGACGCGGTGATCACGGCGCTACCAGGGTCAGGCCCGCAGGAGGTGGGCGAGGAAGCGATCCGCGTCGCCATCCTCGGCCGGCCGAACGTCGGCAAGTCGAGCCTGCTGAACGCGCTGCTCGGCGAGGAGCGGGTGATCGTCTCCGAGGTGCCGGGCACGACGCGGGACGCGATCGACACGGTTCTGCAGCGCGGCGAGCGCACCTTTGTCCTCGTCGATACGGCGGGCATCCGCCGCAAGCGCAAGCAGCGCCAGGGGATCGAGTACTACTCGGAGCTGCGCGCGCTGGCCGCCGCCGAGCGCGCCGACGTGGCCCTGGTGCTCGTCGACTCCAACGAGGGCCTGGTCGATCAGGATCTCTCCGTGGCCGACATCGCGCGCAAGGCGCAGGACTCGACGATCGTCGTCCTCTCGAAGTGGGACATCACCGAGACCGAGCTCGAGGACGTGCGCCCGCGGCTCGAGGCGCGCCTGCGGCAGCGGCCGCGGGTGGTCACGATCAGCGCGAAGACCGGCCGCGGCATCTCGCGGCTGCTCGACCGGATCGAGGAGCTCTTCGAGAAGCACGCGGCGCGCATCGGCACCGGCGAGCTGAATCGCTTCCTCGCCGATCTGCGAGAGGCGCGCGAGCCGCCGTCCCGCAACGGCAAGCGGCTGAACCTGCTCTACGGGACGCAGGTGCAGGCGCGGCCGCCGCGCTTCCGCTTCTTCGTCAACGACCCCGCGCTGATCACGCGCGACTACGGCTACTGGGTCGAGAACCAGCTGCGCGACCGCTTCGAGCTGCAGGGCGTCCCCGTGTCGATCGACTTCGTCCGCCGCGGATGAGGGCCGCGGTCGTCGGCGCCGGCGCCTGGGGAACGGCGTTCGCCTGCGTGCTCGCCGCCCGCGGCCACGACGTCACCCTGGCCGCGCGTGACCCGGAGCAGGCGCAGGCGATCCAGGAGACTGGCCGAAACCCACGCTACCTGCCGAACGTCGACCTCGAGGGCATCTCGGCCACCACGGTCGGCGATCCCTCCTTGGCCGGCGCGGACCTACACGTCATCGCCGTACCCAGCGCGGCCTTTGCAGAGGTCGTGCGCGAGCTCCCGGGCGCCGCGCCCGTGCTGAGCCTGACCAAGGGCCTCGACCCCGAGAGCGGCGGTCGCCTCTCCGAGCTGGTCGAGCGCCGCGCGGTCGCCGTGCTCTCAGGCCCGAACTTCGCGGAGGAGATCGCCGACGGCCTTCCGGCCGCGGCGGTGATCGCGAGCGAGAACGCGAACCTCGCCGAGGAGCTGCAGCAAGCGGTCAACTCGATGGCCTTCCGTGTCTACGTGAACGACGACCTCGTCGGCGTCGAGCTCTGCGCGGCCGCGAAGAACGTGATCGCGCTCGCGGCCGGCGGTGTCGACGGGCTCGGGCTGGGCGACAACGGCAAGGCGGCGCTGATCGCGCGTGGGCTGGCCGAGATGGCGCGGCTCGGCGAGGCCTGCGGGGGCCGTGCCGAGACGTTCTCAGGGCTCGCCGGAATGGGCGACCTGATGGTCACGTGCTGGAGCCGGCAAGGCCGCAACCGCCGCGCGGGCGAGCTGATCGCCCAGGGTGCCACGCCAGAGGAGGCGGCCGCCCAGATCGGTACCGTAGAGGGACTGACAACGGCTCCTGTGCTCCGTGAGCTTTCCCACCGTGTGGGCATCGAGCTACCGATCACCGAGGGCGTCTGTCACGTGCTTGACGGGCAGGATCTGCACGACTTAGCTGCGAAGTTGATGGGCCGCCAGCCAACCCGGGAGTGACCATGCGCCGCCTTCTGCCGTTTCTCGTCCTCGCCGCGCTCCTCGCGGGCTGTGGCAGCTCGACCAAGAGCAGCAGCACCGGCGGGTCGATCCCTGCCGGCGCGAGCGAGGTTCGTGCCGGCGCGCTCGCCTTTGTCTCGGTGGACAGCGACCTCGGCTCCGACCAGTGGCAGCAGCTCGACGAGCTCGCGCAGAAGTTCCCGGGCCGCGACCACGCGGTCGCGCAGCTGAAGCAACAGCTCGCGCAGGAGGGCGTCGACTACGACCAGGACGTGAAGCCGGCACTCGGTCCCGAGTTCGACGTGGCCGTCGCGGCCGGAGGCACCGACTCGTCACCACAGGTCGTCGCCCTGACGAAGCCCGACGACCCGAACGCGTTCAAGGCGCTCGTCGCGAAGCTGAACGTGAAGGACACCTCGGGTGACCGGGCGGTCTACCGCGAGGTCGACGGCTGGTACGCGCTCTCCGACAGCCAGGCCGCGATCGGCGCCCTGCTCGGCGGCGACAACTCGCTCGCCGGCGACGCCAACTTCAAGCAGGCGATGGGCAAGCTCCCCGGCGACGCGCTCGTGAAGGCATACGTCGACGGGCCGCGGCTGAACACCTTCGTCTCGGCCTCCGCCTCGCAGGGCGACGGCGGGTTCGACCCGTCGGCGCTCGGGCTCGACAAGCTGAAGTACGTCGCGGCCGCGGCCAGCGCGGAGGACAAGGGCGTTCGGATCCGCGGCGCCTCGAGCGGCGGCCCCACGGGCGCCGCCGACTTCGCCTCGGCGCTGATCGGCGGCGTTCCCTCCGACGCCTTCGCGTTCCTCGACTTCAAGGGCCAGGGCACAACCGATCAGCTCCAGAAGCTGACGTCGAACCCGCAGGCGGCGAAGGCGATCGCGCAGCTCGAGAAGGAGTACGGCGTCACGCTCGACGAGCTGCTCTCGCTGCTCGGCGGCGAGGTCGCCTTCTATGCACGCTCCGGCATCGGGATCCCGGAGCTGACGCTCGCGCTCGACCCCAAGGACGCGACCGCGGCGCTGAACACACTCGACAAGCTCGCGACGAAGCTGGCCGCCGAGGCCGGCGGCACCGTGCAGACCGGCACACAGGGTGGCCACCCGGTGAAGACCGTCAACCTCGGCCGCTTCGCAGTCCACTACGGCACCGTCGACGGGAAGGTGCTGATCACGAGCGGCGTGAGCGGGATCGCCGACTTCGGCCAGGGCGACGACCTTTCCGACAGCGGCGACTTCGAGGAGGCAAAGGACACGGCGGGCATGCCCGACTCGACCGGCGGCGTCATCTACCTCGACCTGAAGGACGCGCTGCCCATGCTCGAGGGCCTGGCGAGCCTCTCGGGTCAAAACCTTCCGAGCTCGACGACCGAGAACCTGCGCCCGCTGCGCTCGTTCCTGGCCTGGTCGAATGTGTCGGGCGAGACTCGGACTTACGACGCGTTCCTGGCGATCGGGTAGCCTGACCCGCCGGTATGGCGGCACGCGAATTCCTCTTCACCTCCGAGTCGGTCACCGAGGGCCACCCGGACAAGGTCGCGGATCAGATCTCCGACGCGGTGCTCGACGCCGTGCTCGCAGACGACCCGACGGGCCGCGTCGCCTGCGAGACGCTGATCACGACGGGACTCGTCGTCGTCGCGGGTGAGATCACGACCGAGACGTACGTGGACATCCCGGCGCTTGTCCGCAAGAAGATCGCTGAGATCGGCTACACGCACTCCGAGTGGGGCTTCGATGCGCACACCTGCGGCGTCGTGGTCGCGCTCGACGAGCAGTCGCCGGACATCGCCCAGGGCGTGGACGCGTCGTACGAGACGCAGCACGATCCCTCCGAGGACGACCCGCTCGACCTCGTCGGCGCGGGCGACCAGGGGATGATGTTCGGCTACGCGTCGAACGAGACGCCTGAGCTGATGCCGCTGCCGATCATGCTCGCCCACAAGATCTGCAAGCGGCTGGCCGAGGTGCGCAAGGTCGGCGAGCTGCCCTACCTGAGGCCCGACGGCAAGGCCCAGGTGACGGTGCGCTACGAGGTCGACGACGACGGCCGCCAGACGCCGGTCGAGATCGAGCGGATCCTCGTGTCGACCCAGCACGCCGACGGCTGCGACGCGCAGACGCTGATCAAGCCGGATCTGATCGAGCGCGTCCTGCACCCGATCCTGCCGCGCGAGCTCTACGAGGAACGGCGGCTGGAGGACCGGGACTTCGTCTACGTCAACCCGACCGGGAAGTTCGTGGTCGGCGGCCCGATGGGCGACACCGGCCTCACCGGCCGCAAGATCATCGTCGACACCTACGGCGGCGCGGCCCGTCACGGCGGCGGTGCCTTCTCGGGCAAGGATCCGACGAAGGTCGACCGCTCGGCGGCGTACGCGGCGCGCTACGTGGCGAAGAACGTCGTCGCCGCAGGCCTCGCCGACCGCTGCGAGGTCAACGTCGCCTACGCGATCGGCGTCGCGCGCCCGGTCTCGGTCGCGGTGCGGACCTTCGGGACCGAGCACGTGCCCGTGCCCCGCATCGAAGAGCTGATCGGCGAGCACTTCGACCTGCGCCCGGCGGCGATCCTGCAGAACCTCGAGCTGCGTCGTCCGATCTACTCGAAGACCGCGGCGTACGGCCACTTCGGCCGCGACGACCATGACTTCACCTGGGAGCGGGCCAACAAGGCCGACACCCTGCGCGAAGCCGCCGGCGTCACCGCGCCCGCGACGGCCTAGCTCGGTCGGACGAAGAGCCCGGCGGCAGCCTTCTCGGCGATCGTCTGCTCGCCGCCGTTCACGCGCACGGTGAGCTGCTCCGCCGCGGGCTGCGTCTCGCGCACCTCGACCGAGGCGCCCGGCACGAAGCCCTGGTCGTAGAACCAGTGCAGCAGGTCCCCGTCGTGCTCCGCGAGGCGGACGATCTCGGCGCGGGTGCCGGGCTCGAGGTCGGCGAGCGGCGCGAGCTCGCGGTTCTCGGCCTGCTCGAAGTCGGTGTCGACCGGCCAGCCGTGCGGGCAGCGGTCGGGGTGACCGAGCTTCTCGCTGACGCGCTCGATCATCTCGTCGCTGAAGCTCTCGCCGATCTCGTCGGCGTGGACGTGCGCCTCGGCGGCGGTGTAGCCCATGAAGTCGGTCAGCAGCCGCTCGACGATCCGGTGCTTGCGCACGACCTGTTCGGCCCGCTCCCGGCCCGCGGCGGTGAGAATCGCCTCCTTGTGCTCGCCGCGCTCGACTAGGCCCTCAGCCTCGAGCCGCTTCAGCATCTCGCCGGCCGAGGCGCGCGAGACGCCCAGCATCTCGGCGACCCGGGAGGCCAGCGTGGGGGAGCCTTGCCGCTGCGGCCGGTACTCCCCGATCGGGAAGGCCAGGAAGTAGATCGTCTCCAGGTACTCGTCGACCGAATGCCCCTGAGCCACGGCGGAAACTCTACTCGCGGGTTGGTGTAAGGGCGCCCTTACACAAGCTGCTACGGTGCAACCGAATGTCGACAGGACACATTCTGCTGCTGGGCCTGATCGCCGGCGCGACGATCTTCATCGGCCTCCCGATGGGCCGCCTGCACGATGTCGGGCAGGGCTTCAAGGTCTTCCTCAGCGCGATGGCGACGGGGATCCTGCTGTTCCTGCTGTGGGATGTCCTCAGCGAGTCGATCGAGCCGGTCGAGGACGCACTCAACGCCCGCGACTGGAGCCAGTTCACTGGCTATGCGGCGCTTGCGTTCGGCGGCTTCGCGTTCGGCCTGCTCAGTCTCGTCTACTACGACGCCTGGATGAAGCGCCGGCGGCGCAAGGCGTTCCTCGGCCCGGGCGCCGCCTCGGCGACCGAGCTCGAGCGCTCGCACTTCACAGGGCTCACCCCTGCGCGCTGGCTCGCGCTCTTCATCGCCACCGGGATCGGCCTGCACAACTTCTCCGAGGGTCTCGCGATCGGCCAGGCGGCGGCGCTCGACAAGCTCAGCCTCGCCTACGTGCTCGTGATCGGCTTCGGCCTGCACAACGCGACCGAGGGCTTCGGCATCGTCGCACCGCTGACCGGGGACTCCGAGCCGCCGAGCTGGCGCTTCCTCGGGATGCTCGGCGTGATCGGCGGCTTCCCGACCTTCTTCGGGACGCTCGTCGGCCAGGCCTGGACTTCGACGGCTGTCTCGATCCTGTTTCTCTCGCTCGCCGCGGGCTCGATCCTCTACGTGGTGATGGAGCTCCTGAACGTCTGCCGGCTCTTCTCGAGCAAGACGGTCACCGCGTGGGGGCTGCTGCTCGGGCTGACGCTCGGGTTCGCGACGGACTTCGTGCTCGTCGCGGCCGGCGTCTAGGTTCCACCGTGTGCGCTTCGGCACGGTAGTCCCGCTCGTCACCACACGCGCGCTCGGCGGGCGCGAGTTCACGTACGAGCTGCCCGACGGGGCGGGCAAAGGCGCAGTCGTCTCCGTGCCGTTCGGGCGTGGGCGCACGCGCGGCGTCGTCGTCGACGTGGTCGAGGCTCCGCCGGCCGGAGTGGACGCACGGCCGGTCGACAAGGTTGTGCACGAGCTGCCGCCGGCGCTCGTCGACCTCGCGTTGTGGCTCGCGGAGTACTACGGCTCGACCCCCGCGCGGGCGCTCGAGCTGGTGGCGCCGGTGCGGCCGGCGCGGCGCAAGCAGCAGGCGCCCCCAGGCGAACGGCAGTCGCTCGCGGGCGAGGCGGCGCCCGAGCGGCTCAGCGACGACCAGAGTGCCGCGGTGGCCGCGGTCGTCGACGCAATCGACGCCGGCGGAGGGCATTTCCTGCTCTACGGGCCGACGGGCAGCGGCAAGACCGAGGTGTATCTGCAGGCTGCGGCCGCGGCGCTCGAGCGCGGGCTCGGGACGATCGTGCTCGTGCCCGAGATCGCACTTGCGCCGCAGACCGTCGGGCGCTTCCGCGCGCGCTTCGATGACTCGGTCGCGATCCTGCACTCCGGGCTGACCGACGCCGAGCGCCGCGACGAGCGGGAACGCATCGCGAGCGGCGAGGCGCGGGTCGTCGTGGGCGCGCGGTCGGCGATCTTCGCCCCCATTCAGGGAGTCGGCTTGATCTGCGTCGACGAGGAGCACGACCCGTCGTACAAGCAGGAATCGGACCCCCGGTACGACGCTCGCACCGTCGCGGCGAAGCGAGCGGCGCTCGAAGGCGCGGTCGCCCTCTACGGCAGCGCGACCCCGCGGCCGGAGAGCTGGGAGCGGCTGCCGAGGCTCGAGCTGCGCGAGCGGATCGGCGCGAAGCTGCCCCCGGTGCGCGTGGTCGACCTGCGCCGCGAGGCCGGCTACCCGCTCTCGGCGCCCCTGCTGGCGGAGCTTGGGCGAATCGCGGAGACCGGGGGCAAGGCGATCCTGCTGCTTAACCGCCGCGGCATCGCACCGGCGCTCCACTGCCGCGCCTGCGGGACGACCTGGCGCTGTCCGCTCTGCGACGTCGCGCTCGTGCTGCACCGCGATGCGCGGCTGCACTGCCACCACTGCGGCCACGTGGAGCCCGAGCCGGAGGAGTGCCCGGTCTGCCGATCGACCGAGATCGCTCGGATCGGTGCCGGCACCCAACGCCTCGAGCGGGAGCTCGCGGCCAAGGTGCCGGAGCTTGAGCTGATCCGGCTCGACGCGGACACGACCGCCGACCCCGAGGAGCTCGCCGCCGCGCTCGGGCGTTTCCGCGCAACCGATCGCGCCGTGCTGCTCGGGACGCAGATGGTCGCGAAGGGCCATCATTTCGCCGGCGTCGAGCTCGCCGCGGTCGTCGACGCCGACACTGGCCTCGGGTTGCCCGACTTCCGCGCCGAAGAACGGACGTTCCAGCTCGTCACGCAGCTAGCCGGACGCAGCGGCCGCGACGCTCCGGGCCGCGTGCTCGTCCAGACCTTTCAACCGGACGCGAGGCCGCTGCTGCTTGCCGCGAACCACGACGTCCCGCGCTTCCTCGCCGACGAGCTGGCGCGCAGAAGCGAGCTCGGCTATCCGCCGTTTCGGCACCTGGTGCGAGTCGTCGCGACCGGGCCTGACGAGCTCGGGCCGGCCGCGCTGCTGGACGAGCTCAAAGCCGGCCTCGGCGGCATCGACGCGCTCGGCCCGGCGCCACTCCTACGCCTGCGTGGCAAACACCGCGCGCAGCTCGTCTCGAAGACGGACGAGCCGCGGCGTGTCGCCGCGCGGATCGCGCAGCTCCTCTCGGCGGCAGCGCCGGCGATGCGCAAGGCGGGGGTCACGGCGGTCGTCGACGTCGACCCGCAAAGCCTTTGACGCTCCGTACAATCAGCGCGTGGCGGACGACCAGACCGGCGAGGTCCGGAACGAGAAGCTCGATCCCGAGGCGGAGGCGCGACGCCGTCTCGCGCTCTCGCAGATCCGGCAATACCCAGACCCTGTTCTGCGGATGCGCGCGCGGGAGGTCGAGGAGTTCGACGGCGACCTCGGCAACCTCGTCGAGCGCCTGACGCATCTGCTCAAGGAGGCGAACGGCCTCGGGCTCGCGGCGACCCAGATCGGGGTCCTGCGGCGCGTCTTCGCCTTTCTGCCCGATCCCGAGCAGGAGCCCCTGATCGTCGTCAACCCCGTCTTCGACGCCAGGTCCGAAGAGCGCGAGAGCGACACGGAGGGCTGCCTCTCGCTGCAGGGCGTCGTGATCCCGGTCGAGCGGCACGTCTCGCTGACGCTCGAAGGCAAGGACGAGCAGGGGAACGACGTGCGGTACGAGCTCGAGGGTCTGCCGGCGCGGATCGCCCAGCACGAGCTCGACCATCTCGACGGCGTGCTGATCCTCGACCGCACCACGCCCGAGTCCCGGCGGGAGGCGCTGGGGCTGCTGCGTCCGCAGCCGATCCTGGTCAGGTAATGCGTCTCGCGGTCGCGGCGACCGCTCCGCTCGGCGCCGACGTGCTCGAACGTCTCGCGGACAGGCACGACGTCGCCTACCTGCTCACCCGGCCCGACCGCCCGAAGGGACGCGGGCGCAGGCTCGCTCCGCCGCCCGCCAAGGAAACTGCGGAGCGGCTCGGCATCGAAGTCCGACAGCCCGAGCGGCTGGACGGGTTCGACCCCCAGGTCGACACCGTGGTCGTCGCGGCCTACGGCGTGCTGATCCCCGAGGAAGTGCTCGACCGCGCGCTCTGGCTCAACGTCCACCCGTCGCTGCTCCCACGCTGGCGCGGCGCCGCGCCGATCGAGCGGGCGCTGATGGCCGGCGACGAGGAGACGGGCGTCTCGCTCATCGAGCTCGTGCCGGAGCTCGACGCGGGGCCGATCGCGGCCCAGCGTGCCTTTCCGATCGAGACCGAGGACGATTTCGGCTCGATTTCGGCGCGATCCGGCGCGCTCGCCGCCGAGCTGATCGAAGAGGCGCTGCCCGAGCCGTCGCTGCGGCCGCAGGTTGGCGAAGTCACCTACGCGGAGAAGATTCGTCCCGAGGATCGCGAGCTCGACTGGAGCCGCCCGCCGCACGAGTTGCTCAACCGGATCCGCGCGCTCTCGCCGCACATCGGGGCGCGTGCCGAGCTGCACGGCCGGCCGGTGACCGTCTGGCGGGCGCGGGTGGACGGCGACGAGCTCGTGCCCCTCGAGGTGCAGCCGGACGGCGGGAGGCGGATGGACTACGAGGCGTTCCTGCGCGGCTTGCGATGAGCGTTTCGCCCGCGAGGCGCGTGGCTTTCGAGACGGTGCGCCGCGTCTTCGAGGACGATGCATACGCCGACCGGGCCTTCCGGTCCGCGGCCGAGGGGGTCGACGCACGCGAGCGCGCGCTGGCGCGGCGGCTCGCCTACGGGACGATCCAGCGGGTGCGCACGCTCGACCACGGCATCGAGCAGCTCGGCGGACGGCCGGTCGCGAAGCTCGACGCCCCGGTGCGCGCGGCGCTGCGGCTCGGCGCGTACCAGGTCGCCTACTCCGAGGTGGCCGTCCACGCGGCCGTGAACGAATCGGTCGAGCTCGTCCGGGCCGCGGGCCTCGAGCGGGCGGTCAAGTTCGCGAACGCCGTCATGCGCCGGCTGACGCTAGGGCTGCGCGAGCTGGTGTCGGGGCTGCCCGAGTCGACGCCGGAGGAGGCGGCGTTGAAGCATTCGTACCCGGACTGGGCGGGCGACGTGTGGTGGCGCGACCTCGGCGCCGACGGTGCGCGTGAGCTCATGCGTGCGCAGAACGAGCCGCCCGAGCGGGCAGTGCGCCTGAACCCGCGCCGTCCGGGGCCTGTGGCCGGCGAGCGCGATTCGGCCCTCCACGGTGCAGTGCTGGTCGAGCGCATCGAAGCGTGCGACCTGGCGGCTGGATGGGTCTGGCCGCAGAGCCGCGGCTCGCAGTTGGCCGGGCTTGCGGTCGGCGCGCAGCCGGGAGAGCGGGTGCTCGACCTCTGCGCCGCGCCCGGCGGCAAGGCGACCCAGCTCGCCGAGATCGCCGAGGAGGTCGTCGCGGTCGAGAAGCACCCGGGCCGCGCCCGCGAGCTCGAGGAGAACTGCAAGCGCCTGGGCGCGGACAACGTGCGCGTCGTGAACGCCGACGCTCTCGAGCTCCCGGAGGATCTCGCCGGCTTCGACCGCGCGCTCGTGGATGCCCCCTGCTCGGGGCTCGGCGTGCTCGCGGCACGACCCGACCTGCGCTGGCGTGGCGCGCCGCTGCCGGAGCTGCAGCGCGATCTCTTGCGCGTGGCGGTCGAGCGCGCGCGGCCGGGCGGCGCCGTCGTCTACTCCGTCTGCACGATCAACGCCGACGAGAACGAGGCCGTCGTCGACGCGGCCGGCCTCGAGCCCGACCCGCTCGGCGAGGAGTGGCCGCAGTTCGCGCACCCGACGAGGCCCGAGTTTCTGCTCACGCTGCCGCACCGCGACCACACCTCCGGGTTCTTCATCGCGCGGCTGCGATCATCCGCCGCATGAGCTGGGACGACTGGATCCGGACGGTCGAGGTCGAGCCGTCGCTCTACGCGGCGGATTTCTCGCAGCTCGGCGCGCAGGTCGACGTGCTCCTGCGCGCCGAGTGCCGCGTGTTCCACTGGGACGTCGGCGACGGCCACTTCGTCCCGCCCGTGACGATGGGCCCGATCGTCCTCAAGTGGGTTGCGCCGCTGATCCACGACGTTGGCGGCGCGGTGGACGTCCACCTGATGGTCGAGGGGCCCGAACGGCACTTCCCCGAGTTTGCGGAGGCCGGAGCCGACAGCGTCACCGTCCACTTCGAGACGTGCCCGAACCTCGGCGACGTCGTCGCGCTCGCGCGCGAGCATGGGATGCAGGTCGGGATGGCGCTGAACCCCGAGACGAGCGTCGACGAGGCCGCGCGGGCAGCGCGCGAGGCCGAGGTCGACGTTGTCCTCTGCATGAGCGTGCACCCGGGCTACTCGGGTCAGGCCTTTATCCCCGAGTCGCTCGACCGACTCGCGGAGCTGCGGGCTCTCCTGCCCGCGTCGATGCACCTGCAGGTCGACGGCGGCATAGGCCCGGAGAACATCGTCGCGGTGCGGGACGCGGGCGCTGACCTCTTCGTGGCGGCGACGGCGATCTTCGGCCGCGAGGACCTGCCGCGCGCCTACCGCCGGCTGGTGCGGGCGCTCGCGTGAGCCTCGAGCGGGCGCTCGAGCTCGCGGAGCGGGGGCGGGGCGAGGTAGAGGGAACGCATCCGCTGGTGGGTGCGGTGGTGGTGCGTGATGGCGAAGTCGTGGGCGAGGGCTGGTACGCCGGGCGCGGCACGCCTCATGCGGAGGTGGTTGCCCTCGAGGCCGCGGGCGAGCGGGCCCGGGGGGCGACGCTGTACGTCTCCCTCGAGCCGTGCTCGCACCATGGTTCGACGCCGCCGTGCGCGGACGCGGTCGTCGAGTCGGGGGTGGCGAAGGTCGTTGCCGCGGTCGGAGACCCGAATCCGAAGGTGGACGGGCGCGGCTTCGAGCGGCTTCGGTCGGCCGGCGTCGCGGTCGAGGTCGCCGACCTCTGGGCGGCGCGCCGCCAGAACGAGGCGTGGCGCGTCTGGATCGCGAGCGGGCGCCCGTTCGTGACCTACAAGGTCGCGGTCACGCTTGACGGGCGCGTCTCGGTGCCAGGGTCACGGTGGGTGACGGGTGAGGCTAGCCGCCGCCGGGTGCACGAGCTGCGTGCGGCAGTGGACGCCGTTGCGGTCGGCATGGGCACCGTGCGCGCGGACGACCCCGCGCTGACGGCCCGCGACGTTGGCGCGGTTACGCAACCGAGGCGGCTGGCGTTCGGCCGCGGACCACTGCCGCAGGGCTCGGAGCTCGAGCTGCTCGACCGGCCGCTGGACGAGGAGCTGCGCGCCCTCGCGTCAAGCGGCGTCCGCTCGCTGCTGCTCGAAGGCGGACCCACGCTGGCGGCGTCGTTTCTCGCGGCCGGCCTCGTCGACAAGCTGCTCGTGTTCGTCGCGCCGACCCTCGCCGGCGCAGGCGCCGGTCCGGTGGCTGCGTTGCCGGAACCGCTCCATTTGCAACGTCTGAGCTCCGAGGCCGTCGGCGAAGACGTCCTGCTGACCGGCTACCTCCGCGAGCCGTGAGTACGGTTCGCCCGGCCTCCTCCCCGAGGCGAGCGTATCCAGGTTCGGCGCGCGTGTCTGTGCCGCTTCGTGCCGGATGCGTGGCGAGTCGTCCACAGGCGCGGGGCTAGGCTTCGCGCGATGTTCACCGGGATCGTCCGCGAGCGAGGCCGCGTGCTCTCCGCCGAGCGCAACGGCGGCGGCGTGCACCTGCGGATTGCGGCGCACACCACCGCCGGCGCGGCGCCGGGGGACTCGATCGCCGTCGACGGGTGCTGCCTCACGGTGACCGCCGCCGACGGCGAGACGCTCGAGTTCGACGCCGTGCCCGAGACGATCGCGCGCACGACGCTCGGCGCGCTCGACGAGGGTGCGGAGGTCAACCTGGAGCCGGCGCTGCTGGCCGGGGAGCCGCTCGGGGGTCACTTCGTCCAGGGCCACGTCGACGGGCGTGCCCGGGTCGCCGCCTTCGATGCGGAGGGCGAGGGCAGGCGGCTGCGACTCGAGCTCGAGCCCGGGCTGCTCCGCTATTGCGTGGAGAAAGGCTCGATCGCCCTCGACGGCGTCTCGCTCACGGTCGCCGCCCTACGGGACGACGGCATCGAGATCGCGCTCGTCCCGTTCACGCTCGAGCAGACGACGCTCGGCGCGCTCGCGCCAGGCGACGAGGTCAACGTCGAGGTCGACCTGCTGGCGAAGTACGCCGAGCGGCTCGCCTCGGCCTGAGGGTTACGATCCGCCGGATGGACACCACCGAGCGCTCCAGCGCCTTCGCCACGGTCGAGGAGGCGATTGACGACATCCGGCACGGCCGCTTCGTCGTCGTCGTCGACGCCGCCGACCGGGAGAACGAGGGCGACCTGACGATCGCGGCGCAGTTCGCGACGCCCGAGGCGATCAACTTCATGGCGACGCACGGGCGCGGTCTGATCTGTCTCTGCCTGACGGAGGAGCGCTGCGACGAGCTGCAGCTTCGCCCGATGACCGACCGCAACGAGACACCCTTCGGGACCGCGTTCACGATCTCGATCGAAGCCCGCGAAGGGATCTCGACCGGGATCTCGGCGCAGGACCGCTCCCGGACGATCCAGGTTGCGATCGACCCGAGCAAGGGCCCGCGCGACCTCGTCCAGCCGGGGCACGTCTTCCCGCTCCGCGCGCGTGACGGCGGTGTGCTCAGGCGCGGTGGGCAGACCGAGGCCGCCGTCGACCTCGCGCGGCTCGCGGGGCTCAACCCGGCGGGCGTTGTCTGCGAGGTCATGAACGACGACGGCACGATGGCCCGGGTCTCGGATCTGATCCCGTACTGCCAGGAGCACGGCGTCAAGCTCGTGACCGTCGCCGACCTGATCGAGTATCGGCGGCGGCACGAGAAGCTCGTCGAGCGGACGACCGCCGTGCGGCTGCCGACTGCCTACGGCGAGTTCACCGCCGTCGCATTCCGCGAGAAACTCACCGGCAAGAACCACCTCGCGCTGGTGAAGGGCGACGTCGACGGCGCCGTTGACGTGCTCGTCCGCGTTCACTCCGAGTGCCTGACCGGCGACGTCTTCCACTCGCTGCGCTGCGACTGCGGCGAGCAGCTCGACCACGCGCTGCGGCAGATCGCGGCCGAGGATCGCGGCGTCCTGCTCTACATGGCCCAGGAGGGCCGCGGCATCGGCCTCCTCAGCAAGCTCC
>JBIOZO010000235.1:0-8555 GCA_044871215.1 Gaiellaceae bacterium
AGCAGGACGACGTCGCGCCAGACGCCGTGTAGGCGCCCGATCCGCTCCTGCGTGCCGAGCATCCGAAAGCCGAAACGCTGCAGGAGCCCGAGGCTCGGCGCGTTCTCGGGGAACACGCCCGTTTGCAACGTCCAGATGCCTGCTCGTTCGGAGCTCTCGATCGCCGCCGCCAGCAGCTCGCGGCCGACGCCCTGGCCTCTTGCGTCCTCGGCGACGTAAGCGCTGATCTCGGCAACACCTGCGTAGCATTCGCGCGGCGAGACGGAGAGCAGCGCGATCCATCCGGCCACGCGGCCGTCGCGCTCCGCGACGAAGCGGTGCTCCGCCAGGTGCGCGGCGTCCCAGGCCTCCCAGGACGGGACGTCGGTCTCGAAGGTCGCGTTTCCCGTTGCGATCCCCTGCTCGTAGATCCGCGCGACCTCCGGCCAGTCGTCCCGCCGGAGGTCGCGCACCGTCATCCGGCTACGCCGCGAAGGCGTCTTCGATCAGCGTCTGGGCCGTGACCGTGCCGATCGTCTGGAGGATCCGCCCGGTGATCCGGTACGGATCGGCCAGGGAGTTCGGCCGTCGATCCTCGAGGTAGCCGCGGTGGCCGTTGTTGACGAAGCTGTGCGGAATCCGGATCGACGCGCCGCGGTCCGCGACGCCGTAGGTGAAGTCGTCGATCGCGGCGGTCTCGTGCAGGCCGGTCAGCCGGAGCTCGTTGTCGGGCCCGTAGCAGGCGATGTGCTCGGCGCGGGCCTCCGCGAAGGCGGCCATCAGCGCGGCGAAGTACTCCTCGCCGCCGGCCTCGCGCATCTGCTCGGTCGAGAAGTTCGTGTGCATCCCGGAGCCGTTCCAGTCGACCTCGGCGCCGAGCGGCTTCGGGTGGAAGTTGACGTCCACGCCGTAGCCCTCGCAGAGCCGGAGCATCAGGTAGCGCGCGATCCAGAGCTCGTCGGCCGCTCGCTTGGCGCCCTTGCCGAAGATCTGGAATTCCCACTGGCCTTTCGCCACCTCGGCGTTCACGCCCTCGATCTCGATCCCGGCCTCGATGCAGAGGTCGATGTGCTCGTCGACGATCCTCCGCGCGAGGTCGCCGACGTTCTTGAAGCCGACGCCCGTGTAGTACTCGCCCTGCGGCGCCGGGAAGCCGGCACTCGGGAACCCGAGCGGGACGCCGTCCTTGTAGAGGAAGTACTCCTGCTCGAAGCCGAACCAGGCGTTGTCGTCGTCCGTGATCGCCGCGCGGCTGTTCGACGAGTGCGGCGTGCCGTCGGGCAGCAGCACCTCGCACATCACGAGCTTGCCGTTGACCCGAGCCGGGTCGGGGAAGAGCGCGACGGGCTGCAGGAAGCAGTCCGAGTTCGAGCCGTCCGCCTGGCGGGTCGAGCTGCCGTCGAAGTTCCACAGCGGCAGCTGCTCGAGGGTCGGCTCCGTCTCGAAGTCGACGATCTTCGTCTTGCTGCGCAGGTTCGGGACGGGCTCATAGCCGTCCAGCCAGATGTACTCGAGCTTGTGCTTCATCCTTTCCTCCCGGGTCGGACCAACAAAAAAGGGCCCACGACGTGAAGTCGTGAGGCCCCAATGCCTCTGCGCCCGCCTTCGGCGACGAACGCTCGGTTCGCAACCTAGCGAAAGTTGCGGACGGCGTCTAGCAGGCCCGCAGCCGGGCGCACGCGAGCCGGATGGGCACGGCGAAGTTGATGTTCTCGCCGCCACCTGCGACGAGCACGCCCACGACGTTGCCGTTCCGGTCGAGCGCCGGTCCTCCGGAGTTGCCTGGGTTGGCCGCAGCGTCCGTCTGGATCGCGCGGCTTGTGACGCGGCTGACAATCCCCGTCGTGACCGTGCCGTAGAGCCCGTACGGGCTCCCGAGCAGGAGCAGCTGATCGCCGGCTCGCGGCGGCGTCGTGCGCGGCGTCTGCCAGAGCGGTCGCGCGCCCGCCGGCTTCGCGCTGATCCTGATCACCGCCAGATCGTGCTTCGGATCCACCGCGGTCAACTCGCCGCTCCAGGAACCGCCCTTGCGCTCGACGGTGATGTCGCCTGTGAGCTGCCCGTCGACGACGTGGTTCGCTGTCAGCAGATAGCTCGCGCCGGCGTCCGTCCAGGCGATGAATCCGCTCCCGAGCCCCCAGTCGGTCTCGACCGTGAAGACGCTCTTCAGCAGGCGCGAGGCCAGGGGCGCGATCCCTCGGTCTCGCCGCTGCAGCGTCTTCTCGGCCGTGCCGACCCGGCCGGCGAGCGCGGAGCCGCGCGACTGCAGCAGCGTGACCTGCTTCTGCAGCCGCCCGATATCGGCCCTGCGCGCGGATCGCTCGGAGTCGAGCACGCGCGACTGGCGGTAGAGGACGAACGTGGAGGCTAGAAGGGCTGCCACGGCGAGGACGACCGCAATGGCGGCCAGGGTCGAGCGGCGGGAGGGACCGGCGTCCCAGGTCTCGTCGTAGGTCACGGCGGCTCTCCGCCGTGTATCGGCAGGCCGGCCTTGCGTTTGTAGCCCGAGCTTGCCGTTGTCCGTGGCCACAGGTACCCTCGGCGGGCGATGTTGCTCCTCGGCTGACTCCGGTTTCTGCGCGCACCGCCGCTTGGAGGCGAGTGCGCACTGTCCGCGTCCCGTCGAGTTGGAGCAACCATGAAGGCCCTAGAAGTTCACAACCTGCGCAAGGAGTTCACCCGCCGTGACGGCCGCGGCAAGCGTCGCGTGGCCGCGCTCAAGGGGGTCGACTTCGAGATCGAGCGAGGCGAGTGTGTCGCGATCCTGGGCCCGAACGGGTCCGGCAAGTCGACGCTCGTCCGCCTGCTCTCGACGCTGCTTTTGCCGGACGGCGGCACCGCCACGGTCTTCGGGCGCGACGCCTTCAAGGACACCCGCGCGGTGCGCCGGCTGGTGAACCGGGTCTCGGTCGACGCGAGCTTCTTCAAGAAGATGAGCGCGACCGAGAACCTGAGCTACGCCGCCCGCTTCTACGGCCTGCGGCCGCACGAGACCAGGGAGCGGATCCCGGAGATCCTGACGCGCGTCGGCTTCCCGGCAGACCGGCGCGACGAGCCGATGGAGAACCTCTCCCGCGGCATGCAGCAGAAGGTCGCGCTGGCCCGCGCGCTGCTGACCGCACCGATCCTGCTGTTGCTGGACGAGCCGACGACCGGGCTCGACCCGCGCTCGAAGCAGGAGGTGCAGGAGTTCATCCGCGAGGTTCGCGCCGAGCACGACGCGACCGTGCTGCTCTGCACGCACGACCTGGCCGAGGCCGAGAGCCTCGCCGACCGGGTCGGGATCCTCGACAACGGCGAGCTGCTCGTGCTCGAGCCTGCCGACAGGCTGAAGGCCCGCTACGACTCGGCGACGCTCGAGGAGGCGTTTTTCGCCGCGAGCGGCCACGCCTTCGAGAACGGCGACGGAGAGGAGGACTAGATGCGAGCGATGAGTCTCGCGCTGCGCCACGAGCTCGTCGGGCTCGGCGGCGTGATCGAGCGCAACATCTACTTGGTCAAGCGCTACATCTGGTGGGACGTCGCGTTCTTCCTGTGGACGGTCGCGAACACCCTGACGATCGTCTTCATCGCCAAGGGCATCCCGGCGGTGGGCGGCAAGATCGACGTCGAGAAGGTCACCACGATCCTGCTGGTCGGCGCCGTGATCTGGGCCTACCTCGGGATCATCTTCGAGATTCTCACGGAGACGGTCGCGTGGGAGCGCTGGGAGGGGACGATCGAATACACCTTCATGGCGCCGCTCTCGCGGCCGGTGCACCTGTTCGGGATGGGTCTCTTCGCCGTCGGCTACGGCGTCGTGCGCGCGGTGCTGCTCTTCGGCGTGGTCGCCGCGTTCTTCAGCCTGCACCTGCCGGACGCCGACTACGTGGCGGCACTCGTCCTGCTGATCGTGGCCTCGATCTCGTTCATCGGGATCGGGATGATGACCGCCGTCCTGCCGCTGATCTCTCCGGAAAAGGGGACGCAGCTCGGTTTCGTCGCGCAGGGGCTGCTGCTCGTCGTCTCCGGCGTCTACTACCCGGTCTCGGTGCTGCCGCAGTGGATGCAGTGGCTGGCGACGATCTCGCCGGCGACGTACGCGCTGCGCGGCTGCCGCGCGGCGATCATCGACGGCGCCGGGTTGACCGATCTCTGGACGGAGATCTGGGCCCTGCTGGTGATCGGCGCCGTCTCGGTGCCGCTCGGGCTCCTGACCTTCCGCACCGGTGAGCGCTACGCCAAGAAGCACGGAAAGCTGAAGCGGTCGGGATGAGGCCGCTGCCGCCGAGGGCCGTCTACTTCGGGCTCCAGTTGGGGTCGCACCTGCCCACCTGGGTGGTGATGTCGGTCTACCTCGTCCGCGAGCTGCATTTCTCGCCGCTGCAGCTGGTGCTGATGGGGACGGCGATGGAGGCGGCGGTGTTCCTCTGCGAGGTTCCGACCGGCGTTGTCGCCGACACCTACAGCCGGCGGCTCTCGCTGATCATCGGCTACCTCGGGATGGGCGTCGCCTGGGCGGTGGTCGGGCTCGTCTCGGCGCCGGGGCTGATCATCGCGCTCTGGGCGGTCTGGGGCGTTTCGTACACGTTCACGAGCGGCGCCGAGCAGGCGTGGATCACGGACGAGGTCGGGCTCGAGAGCGTCGGCAACGTCTTCCTGCGCGGCGCGCGTTACGCGCAGGTCGGAGCCGTGGTCGGGCTGTTCGCCCAGGTCGGCATCGGGGTCGTTTCCCTCCGTGCCGGCGTGGTCGCGGGCGGGATCTTCACGATCCTCTGCGGCCTTGGCTGCCTCGCGTTCATGCCGGAGCACGCCTTCCGCCGGCTGCCCGGCGAGGAGCGGGGCTCTGCCCTGACCGCGATGAAGTCGACCGCCTCCGCCGGGGCGCGGTACGCCTGGGCGGCGCCGGCGATCCTCCTCCTGATCGGCGTCGAGCTCTTCCTCGGCGCCTCCAGCGAGGCCTTCGACCGCCTCAAGGAGGCGCACTTCCTGCGCAACGTCGGCCTGCCGGGTGAGATCGACCCGGTCGTGTGGTTCGGGCTCCTCTGGCTCGCAGGAATGGTGCTGAACATCGCTGCGATCGGCAGCCTGATCAAGCGCGTCGACCGCGGCGGGCGCGAGTCCGTGGCGCGCTACCTGTTCGCTTTCGTGGCGCTGGAGCTGGTCGGGATGCTCGTCTTCGCGCTCACCGGATCAGTGTGGGTGGCCGTCGCCGGCATCCTCGTCGTCTTCTTCGCGCGGAACATGGCCGGGCCCCTCTTCGACACCTGGCTGAACGCGCAGATCACCGACTCGAGCGTCCGCGCAACCGTGATCTCGCTCACCGGCCAGTCGAACGCGGTCGGCCAGTCGGCCGGCGGCCCGGTGCTCGGCCTGATCGGCAACGTCTGGGGCATCAGCGCCGCGCTGGCCGCCGGCGCTGCCGCGATCGCGCCCGCGCTCGGCCTCTTCGCGCGGGCGATCGTGCACCACGGCCGGGAGCCGGAGCTCGAGCAGCTGCCCGCCACGGCTGCTGTAGACTGACCGCGTTGATCGAGGCAACGGGGCCTCGGGCGCGGGATGCGTCCGGGGCTTTTGTGTTTTCAGGAGAGGAGCTGAGCGTGGCGCAGGTCGAGAGCAAGCCGAGGGCGACGAGCGATCCGGAGGCGCGCAAGCGCGTGTTGAAGCGGATCGAGAGCGAGGGGATCGAGTTCCTGCTCCTCTGGTTCACCGACATCGAGGGCCACTTGAAGAGCTTCGCGGTCACCCCCAGCGAGATGGAGGCCGCGCTCGACGACGGGATGGGCTTCGACGGCTCGTCCATCACCGGCTTCAACGCGATCGAGGAGTCGGACATGGTCGCGATCCCCGACCCCGAGACCTTCACGCCGATGCCGTGGAAGGAAGGCGAGACGAAGGTCGCACGCATGATCTGCGACGTCGTCACGCCCGACGGCGCGCCCTACGAGGGCGACCCTCGCTACGTGCTGCGCCGCGCGCTCGAGCGGATGGAGGGCCTGGGCTTCGACACCTTCAACGTCGGCCCCGAGCTCGAGTACTTCCTCTTCAAGGACGACAAGGGCACCGAGACGCTCGACGAAGGCGGGTACTTCGCGATGACGACGATGGATGCCGCCAGCGAGCTGCGCCAGGAGACCGTGCGCGCGCTCGAGACCGTCGGGATCCCGATCGAGTACGTCCATCACGAGGTCGGGCCCTCGCAGCACGAGATCGACATGCGCTACGCGCCCGCGCTCGCGATGGCCGACCACACCGTCACCTACCGGCTGATCGTGAAGGAGGTCGCGAAGAAGGCAGGCTTCCACGCGACCTTTATGCCGAAGCCGATCTTCGGCGAGAACGGCTCGGGGATGCACACACACATGTCGCTCTTCAGCGACGGCCGCAACGCGTTCTTCGACGGCGACGACCAGTGGCACCTGTCCAAGATCGGCAAGGCGTTCATCGCCGGCCAGCTGCGCCACGCGCGCGAGATCTCGGCGGTCTTCGCGCAGTGGGTCAACTCGTACAAGCGGCTCGTGCCCGGCTACGAGGCGCCGGTGTACGTCGCCTGGTCGCAGCGCAACCGCTCGGCGCTGATCCGCATCCCGCTCTACAAGCCCGGCTCCGAGCAGGCGACCCGCGCCGAGATCCGCTGCCCCGACCCCGCGTGCAACCCGTACCTGACCTTCGCGGCGCTGTTGCACGCCGGCCTCGAGGGGATCGAGCAGGGCTACGAGCTGCCCGATCCGATGGAGACGAACCTGTACCACCTCACCTCGGACCAGCGACGCGAACGCGGGATCGTCTCCCTGCCGGAGACCCTGGGGGAGGCGATCGACGAGCTCGCCGGCTCAGGGCTCGCGCGCAAGGCACTCGGCGCTCACATCTTCGAGCGCTACGTCGAGCTGAAGCGCAAGGAGTGGGACGACTACCGCGTGCAGCTCACCGACTGGGAGATGGAGCGCTACCTCTCGGTCCTCTGATCGTGAGAGGATGAGCTTCGATCTCGTCTGGCTCTGCGGCCGGCGAGATCCAACTGACGGCCGACTGCGAGCTGCTGGATCGCTCCGCAGCTCGTGGTCGTTCTGGGTGCGCTAGGAGCCCGGCTTGCCGGACATCGAGACCCAGGCGACACCGAGCGCGATCACGAGCAGCGTCGTCAGGATCGGGACGGCGAGCAGGATGCGCTGCCGCCTGACCGCGAGCAGGATGCCGACGACGATCAGCAGCAGGGCGCCGACGTCGGAGACCAGGAAGCCGACGCCGACCCAGCCCGGCTCGTCGCCGCCCGGGAACTCCTTGCCGTCGATCCACTGCGCGCCCACCCGCATGACGATGTACGCCGGTAGGACGCCGAGCAGGAACGTGCGCACGGCCACGCGCCAGAGCAGCTTCTCGTGCTGGGCGTGTGTGCGGCTCGCGAAGCCGGCGATCGCGACGGTCGCCGTCGTCCCGAAGAGCACCGTCGCGCCGAGGATGTGCAGGAACAGCGGGAGGTTCCAGCTGTCGGGGCGGACGATCGCGAGCATCAGGCGCCCGGCTTCCAGACCATGAGCGCGAGGACGATCACTAGCACCAAGCCGCTGCCGTAGCTGAGCGCGAGCGAGACCGGGTCGCGGAGGCGAGCCCTCAGCTCGGCGCTCGGCGCGTCGCCGGAGGCCGCCAGCTCACGGGCGAGCTTGGCGGTCCGCTCGTCGCGCTTGCCCCCCGCTCCGCCCATCGCATTCGCGAGGAGCAGGAGCAGGATCGCGGCGATCACCCAGCCGTCGGCGTAGCCGTAGCCCGCTTCGTGCACGAGCCAGAGGCCGAACACGAACGCGAGCGTTCCACCGATCATGATCGCGACGACGGCGATCCGGATCAGCCCGAAGAGGAGCACTACCTCGCTCGGCCGCTCCCGTCGGATGGCCGAGAGGTTGAGCGCGGCCGCGAGGGCGCCGCCGCCGAGCAGCAGGAACGCCCCCGTCACGTGGAAGATCAGCAGCCACTGGTAGGTGCTCACGAGGCCAACCCTACAATCGCCCGGTGGACGACACTGCCCGCCATCTCCGCCTGCTGACCAAGACCATCGCGGCCGTCAACTCGACGCTGGACCTCGAGGAAGTGCTCGCCCTCGTCGCACGCGAGGTCGCCGACGCCCTGGGCGCCGATGCGTGCTTCGTCTACCTCTACGACGAGCAGGCCGACGAGCTCGTCCTGCGCGCGACCTTCGGGACACGGGTCGAGGAGATGACCGGCCGGCCGCGCATGCGGCCCGGCGAGGGAATCACCGGCACGGCGGCCGAAGCGCGCGCACCGGTGATGATCGCGGCGCAGGCCCATCTGGACGAGCGCTTCAAGACGTTCCCGAACCTGCCCGAGGACGAGTACGAGTCGATCCTCGCAGTGCCGATCCTGGCTCGCGAACGTCTCGAGGGGGCGCTGAACGTTCGCACCCGCGAGGCGCGCGAGTTCACCGCGGCCGAGATCGACCTGCTGGTGGCGATCGCCTCGCAGGTCGCGCAGACGATCGAGCACGCGAAGCTCTACGCGCAGGCGCAGCGACGTGTGGTCGAGCTCGAGGCGCTCGCCCGGATCTCGGAGGCGGTCTCGGAGTCGCTCTACCTCGAGGAATC
>JBIOZO010000236.1:0-10209 GCA_044871215.1 Gaiellaceae bacterium
TCCGCGGGCGGGTCGGTCGTGGCGTCGGAGAACACCATCAGCACCACCTACGCCGACCTGACGACGGTCGGGCCGTCGGCGACCGTCACGATTCCGGCTTCCGGGAACGCGCTCGTGATCGTGACCGCCTCGGCGACCAACAACACGAGCGCCGCCTCGGCGCTGATGGGCTTCGCCGTCAGCGGCGCAAGCACGCAGGCCGCCTCCGACGCCAAGGCGTTCATCGTCAAGAGCGGCGGGAACCAGGCGATCTTGGTTCAGGGCAGCGCGACGTACTACGTCACCGGCCTGGCCGCGGGCAGCACGACCTTCACCGCGAAGTACCGCGTCAGCGCCGGAACGGGAACGTTCGCGAACCGCCAGATCATCGTCGTCCCGCTTCCGTAGGGATCGAATGAGCTACGTCTGGAAGGAACAACGTCCCGGATCCGGAAGGCCCGGCGCGATGAATGCGGCGCGCGCCCAGCCGATCCAGCCGTCGCGCGAGGAGTGGTTGCAGCTGACGGCCGTGGCCGTGGCCGCGCTCGTCGCCGCGCTGGTGGTGGGCTGGCTCCTCCTTCGCGGCGGAGGCGGCTCGAACCACCTCCGTTTGGGAGACACGCCGACGCTCGTGACGAAGGCGCAGCTGACCGAGTTCGCCCGGTCGAGCGATCAGCCGGTCTACTGGGCCGGCCCGCGCGCGGGCTGGGCGTACGAGCTGACCGTGACCGACGGCGGCCGCGTCTACGTCCGCTACCTGCCGCGAGGCGCCAAGGCCGGCGACCCGCGCTCGAGCTTCCTCACCGTCGGGACCTACCCGGGAGCAAACGCCTACGCGAACCTGAAGAAGGTCTCGACCGGCCCGGCCGTGCACTCCAACCTGCTGCGGGACGGCGGCCTCCTGGTCGCGCCGAAGTCGCTGCCGAGGAGCGTCTACCTCGCCTACCCCAAGCGCGACTACCAGGTCGAGGTGTACGACGCGACTGCCGGCGCCGCACGGCGCCTGGCGCTCAACGGCCTCATCACGCCGGTCGGCTAGCCCCGGCCGCCAGGGCGCCAGAGCGGCTCGTCGCGGCCGGTGTTGGCCGCCCGCGCGAGGATGAAGAGCAGGTCCGAGAGGCGGTTCACGTAGACGGGCACGAGCGGGTTCACCGGCCGCTCGCCCGCGGCCCAGAGAACCACGCTCTCCGCCCGGCGGCAGACCGCTCGGGCGACGTGCAGGCGCGAGGCCGTCTCCGTCCCGCCGGGCAAGAGGAAGCTCTTCAGCGGCTCGAGCGGCTCGTTCGCCTCGTCGCAATCACGCTCGAGCGCGTCGATCTGCTCCTGCGTCACCCGTAGCTTCCCGTCGCGCTCCGCGTACGGGACCGAGAGGTCGGCGCCGAGGTCGAAGAGCTCGTTCTGGATGCGCTCGAGCCGCGGGTCACGGGCCTCCACCTGGGCCCAGCCGACGACGGAGTTGAGCTCGTCCACCGCGCCGTACGCGCGCACGAGCGGGTCGAGCTTCGAGACGCGCGAGCCGTCGCCGAGGCTGGTCTCGCCGCGGTCGCCGCCTCGTGTGTAGATCTTCGTCAGGCGAACCGGCTCGTCGCGCTCGCGCGGGCTCATCCTTGCGCAAGCTCCCGCTCGCGGAGGCCCAGGATCGCGCGCGCGATCACGAGCCGCTGGATCTCGCTCGTGCCCTCGTAGATCTCGGTGATCTTGGCGTCGCGGTAGTACCGCTCGACCGGGAACTCCTTCGTGTAGCCGTAGCCGCCGAGCACCTGGATCGCCTCCGCCGTCTGCCGCCGCGCGAGCTCCGACGCGAACAGCTTCGCCTTCGCCCCAGCCTCGGTGTGCGGCCGACCCTCCTGCTTCAGCCAGGCCGCGCGGTAGACCAGCAGGCGTGCCGCGTCGATCTGCGTCGCCATGTCGGCGAGCTTCCACTGAATCGCCTGGAAGTCGGCGATGCGCTTGCCGAACTGCTGCCGCTCCTTCGCGTACTCGCGGGCCACGTCGTACGCGGCCTGCGCGATCCCCAGCGCCTGCGCGGCGATCCCGATGCGACCGCCGTCGAGAGTGGACATCGCGACGTTGAAGCCCTTGCCCTCCTCGTGCAGCAGGCGGTCGCGCTCCACGTGCGCACCCTCGATCGCGAGGTCGACGGTGGACGACGAGTTGAGGCCGAGCTTCTCCTCTTCGCGTGTGACGCGCACCTGGTCGCCGTCGAGCACGAAGGCGGACACTCCTTTCGGCCCGGGTGTGTCCGAATCGGTGCGCGCGAACAGCAGAACCGTGCCGCCGAAGCCGCCGTTCGTGATCCACTGTTTCGTGCCGGTGATCGTCCAGCCATCGCCGTCAGCCACCGCGGCCGTGCGCAACGACCCGGCGTCGGAGCCGGCCTCGGGCTCGGTCAGCGCGAAGGCGCCGATCGCCTCCCCGCGGGCGAGCGGCGAGACGAAGCGGCTGCGCTGCTCGTCGCTGCCGAAACCGAGGATCGGGAGCGTGACCGCGCTCGTGTGCACCGCCACAGTCACCCCCACGCCCGCATCGGCGCGCGAGAGCTCCTCGAGCACGAGGATGTACGAGAGGAAGTCCGCGCCGGCGCCGCCGTACTCCTCCGGGATGCACACCCCCATGAAGCCGAGCTGGGCGAGCTTGCCGAACAGCTCGCGCGGAAAGCCGTGGTCGCGGTCCCACTGCGAGGCGTTGGGCTCGATCTCCGCCTGCGCGAACTCCCGCGCCAGCGACCGGATCTCGCGCTGGTCGGCGGAGAGGTCGAAGTCCATCGGCCGACTATAAGGCGACCGCTTGCGACGCCGACCAAAGAGCGCCGTGCCGGCTCTCTGCGCCCGTTGTCGGCTCCAGAGCGAAAGTGCACGCGCGGCAGCTTGGCCTATAGTCGTGGCCGGTTTGGCCTCCGGGACTGCGCAGGGCACGCTGCCGTGGAGCTGGTACTCCGATCCGGACCTGCTCAGGCGGGAGCAGGAGCGGATCTTCCGCCACGGCTGGCAGTACGCCGGCCCGGCCGAGCACGCAGCGGAGCCGGGCGACTTCTTCACGTGCAACGTCGGGGACGTTCCGGTCGTGGTCACGCGCGACCGCGAGGGCGAGCTGCACGCGCTGCTGAACGTCTGCCGCCACCGCGGCTCGATCGTGGCGCAGGGCCGCGGCAACCGTGCGACGCTGCAGTGCCCCTATCACGCCTGGACGTACGGGCTCGACGGCCGGCTCCGCTCGGCGCCCCGGGGTCCGGAGCTCGAGCTCGAGGGCATCCGCCTGCGCGAGCTCGCAATCGAGGCCTGGGGGCCGATGCTCTTCGTCCACCCGGACGCCGAGCCGCCGCCGCTCGCCGGCACGCTCGGGCCGCTGCCGGAGCTGATCGCCGCGGGCGGGATCGAGCTCGAGCGGCTGCGCTTCCACCGGCGGGACGAGTTCGCGCTCGCGTGTAACTGGAAGATCGCGGTCGAGAACTACCTCGAGTGCTACCACTGCGCCGTCGCCCATCCCGGGTTCAGCCAGGTCGTCGACGTCTCGCCGGACGCCTACCGGCTCGAGACGCACGCGCTCGGTTCGAGCCAGTTCGGCCCGAGCCGGAACGGCGGCGGGCCGGTCGAGGGGCAGTTCCACTGGCTCTGGCCGGCGACAAAGGTCTACGCGCTGCCGGGGCCGCCGAACCTCGCGGCCGGACCGGTCGCGCCGTTCGGGCCGGAGCGCACGACGGGCTTCCTGGACTACTTCTTCCCGGAGGATCTGGCCGGCGAGCAAATCGAGGAGCTGCTTGCGTTCGACGCCCAGGTCGGGCTCGAGGACCGCGCGCTCGTCGAGTCGGTGCAGGCCGGGGTCCGCTCCGGGTTGCTCGACGAGGGGCGGCTGTTGCCCGAGAGCGAGAGGCTGCTCGCGCACTTCCAGTCGTTGGTACGGGAGGCGTTGACCTGAGGGCCGCCATCCTGCTGGCGGCGCTCCTGGCCCTGCTGGCGTCCGGCTGCGGCGACAGCCAGCCGTCTGCCCAGAGCGTCGTGCGCGCGTGGAGCCAGGCGCTGAACGCGGACGACAACAAGGGCGCGGCCGACCTGTTCGCGCTCGGCGCCGAGGTCGTGCAGGGCTCGACCGTTACGCACCTGCAGACCCACGCTCAGGCCGAGGCCTGGAACTCCTCCCTGCCCTGCTCCGGGAAGATCGTGTCGATCAAGAGCCACGGCGAGACCGCCCGCGCGACGTTCCGGCTCGGCGACCGGCAGCACAGCCGCTGCGACGGCCCGGGCGAGCTCGCGACAGCGATCTTCAAGGTCGAGAAGGGCAAGATCGTGCTCTGGCACCAGGCGGGCTCGAACACCGCGCCGCCGCCGCCGACCACCTCGACTTAGGCCACCAGCGCCGCCTCGTGCAGCTCGCGGCGGATGCGCCGCAGCGACCGCTCGCGCGCGCGGAACGCGTCGATCACGGCCGGGTCGAACTGCCGCCCGGACTGCTGCTCGAGCTCACGCCCCGCGGCGGCCCAGCTCATCGCACGCCGGTAGGGGCGGTCGCTGGTCATCGCGTCGAGTGCGTCGGCCACCGCGAAGATCCGCGCCGCGGCGGGGATCTCGTTGCCGCGGCGGCCGTCGGGGTAGCCGCGGCCGTCCCAGCGCTCGTGGTGCGAGCGCACGACCTCGAGCCCCGTGCCGCGGAGAAACGAGACACCGCGCAGCAGCTGCTCGCCGAGCGTGGTGTGGGTCTCCATCAGCCGCCGCTCCGGCGCCGTCAGCGGGCCGGGCTTCTGGAGGATCCGGTCGGGGATCCCGATCTTGCCGACGTCGTGGAGCATGAAGCCGTAGGCGACGCTCTCGTCCTCCCAGACTTCAGGCGCGGCGACCTGTGCCAGCTCGAGGGCGTAGCGGTGCACCCGCTGCGAGTGCTCGCCGGTCCCGTGGTCCTTCGACTCGAGCGCGCCCGCGAGCGCGGTCACCGTCTCGTGGTAGGCGTCCTGCAGCAGCCGCCGGTGACCGCGCTCGACCTCGAGCAGGTGCCGCAAGTCCCGTGCGTACAGCAGCAGCTGCTCGCCTCGCTCGCGCTTGCCCGTCGCCCGGAACGGGGTCGCGTGCAGGCCGGCGGCCACGCGTTCGACGACCGCGAGCAGCTCGAGTGGGCTGAACGGCTTCAGGAGCAGCGCGTCCGCGCCCACGTCGCGGGCCATCGCTTCGTCGGCCACGCCCGAGCCGGTCAGTAGCACGACCGGAATGTCCCGCGTCGCCGGGGCCGACTTGAGCAGCGCGCACAGCGCCCTCCCGTCGAGGCCCGGCATCGCGACGTCCATCACGATTGCGTCGGGACGGCGGGCGGCGATCCGCTCCTGCGCCGCGCCGGCATGCGCGGCCTCGTCGACCTCGACGTCGACCGCCTCGAACGTCGTCCGCAGGAGTGCGCGGAACGCGTCGTCGTCATCGACCAGCAAGAGGCGCAGGCCCGACCTCCTTCGAGTGTTTTCGGCTTTGCCTACGAGTAGATGTAGAAGCCGGCCCCAGACTTGCGGCCCAATTTCCCTGCACCTACCAGCTCTCTGAGAAGCGGGCAGGGCTCGTAACGGTCGTCGCCCAGGCCGTCGCGGAGCACTTCCATGATCGCGACACAGGTGTCGAGGCCGATCAGGTCGGCGAGCGCGAGCGGCCCCATCGGGTGCGCGAAGCCGAGCTTGGCGATTGTGTCGATCGCCTCCGGTTCGGCGACGCCGTCGTGGAGCGCCCAGGCGGCCTCGTTCAGGTAGGGCATGAGGATCCGGTTCGAGACGAAGCCCGGAAAGTCGTTCGCGACGGCCGGGGTCTTGCCCAATTCGACCGCCAGCGCGGTGATCGCCTCGGCGGTCTCGTCGGAGGTCTCCACACCGCGGACGACCTCGACGAGCTTCAGCACCGGCACGGGGTTGAAGAAGTGCATGCCGATCACCTTGTCCGGCCGGCCAGTCGCGGCGGCGAGGGCGCTGATCGGAATGGACGAGGTGTTCGAGGCAAGTACCGCCTCGGCCGGCAGCGTGGCGTCGGCGAGGCGGAAGACGTCCTCCTTAACGGCCGCGTCCTCGACGACCGCTTCGACCATCAGGTCGGCCGGGACGAGATCGTCCACCGGGGTGACGCGCGCAAGCACCTCGCCAGGGTCGGCGCCGCCCTTCTCGGCGAGCTTGCCGAGGCTCTTGCCCATCACCTGCAACCCGCGCTCCACCGCCCCCGGCGCCGCGTCGTAGAGCGAGACCCGTCGCCCCGAGGCGGCCACGACCTGCGCGATCCCGCCGCCCATCTGGCCGGCGCCGACGACGAGCACGTGCTCGAACTCCACACGGCGAGGCTATCGCGGCATAGCGTGCTGCGATGCGGTTGCTGCGCCCGATCGGCGAGGACGAGATGGTGGCGACCTTCCTGCGCGCGGAGCTCGACTCGGGGAGATACGGGGCGAAGCTGCGCGAGCTGCTCGCACGTGACGGCCGCGAGGAGCGGGTGCTGCGGCGGCCCCACCTCGACTCAGCGGACGAATGCCGCTACCGCCGCTCGCTGCTCGACGAGCACCGGGCCTACGAGCGGCGCGAAGGGCTCTTCTTCGGCTGGCCGGAGGGAGTCGACTGGCACCGCGTCGCGCTCACGCCCGGCGAGGTGCTCGGCATCCGCTACATCAACTGGGACTGGTGGCTCGAGGCGAGCGGCGGGACGCGGCTGCCGTCCGACGGAGCGCGGCGGATCCGCGCCGGCGAGGTCCCCGGCGTCACGGTTGCCGAGCACGAGGCGTTCGCCGACGCGGACGCCCAGCCCGAGCTGATCGCGGCCACCACGGACGCGCTTCAGCCGCTTGTGCTGGTCGAGGGCCATGCGCGCCTAACCGCCTACGCGCTGTTCCCTGAACGGCTGCCCGACGAGCTCGAGATCCTGCTCGGCGTCTCGCCCGCGATGGCGGGCTGGTGCCAGTTCTAGTTGCTCAGACTTCGATCAGCAGCGCGTCGCCCTGGCCGCCGCCGGGGCAGATCGCGGCGAGGCCGAGCCCTCCGCCGTTGCGGCGCAGCTCGTGCACCATCGTGCCCACGATCCGGCCGCCGCTAGCGCCGATCGGATGGCCGAGCGCGACCGCGCCGCCGTTCACGTTCACCTGCTCCTCGTCGGCGCCCAGCAGCTTCGTCGAGTTCCAGGCGACCGACGAGAACGCCTCGTTGATCTCCACGCGCTCGACGTCGTCGATCGTTTTGCCCGCGCGCTCGAGCGCGATCGCGCCGGCGTTCGCGGGGGTGCGCGCGAGGTACGCGAAGTCGTCGGCGACGTAGCCCTGCGCGAGGATGGTCGCGAGCGGCTCGAGACCGCGCTTGGCGGCCCACTCCTCCGAGCAGACGACGACGCAGCTCGCGCCGTCGTTCACGCCCGGAGCGTTGCCGGCGGTCGTCGTGCCCTCGGGGTCGAACACCGGCTTCAGCGTCGCGAGCTTCTCGACCGACGTGTCGCGGCGGATCGACTCGTCAGCCGTGACGTCGCCAACGGGGACGATCTCGTCGTCGAAGCGGCCGGCGTCCTGTGCCGCCGCCGCGCGCTCGTGCGAGCGCGCCGCCCACGAGTCCTGTTGCTCGCGGGAGATCCCGAGCTCGCGCGCGACCTGCGAGTTCTGCTGGACCATGTGCAACCCGTCGAAGGTCGACGTGAGCCCGTCGGAGACCATCGAGTCGATCACCTCACCGTTCCCGAGGCGGTACCCGAAGCGCGCTTTCTTCAGCAGGTACGGCGCGTTCGACATCGACTCCATGCCGCCTGTGACGACGACGTCGACGTCACCCGTGCGGATCATCGAGTCGGCGATCTCGAGCGCGCGGATCGACGACGCGCAAACCTTGTTGATCGTGTCTGCGGGCGTCTCCTTCGGGAGGCCCGCGCCGATCGCCGCCTGGCGCGCGGGCGCCTGGCCCACGCCGGCCTGGAGCACCTGGCCCATGATCACGTACTGCGGCTCCTGGGGCTCGACGCCGATGCGCTCGAGCGCGGCGCGGATCGCGACCGCGCCGAGGTCGGTTGCCTCGTGGGACGCGAGGCCGCCGCCGAGCTTGCCGAAGGGCGTGCGGACAGCCGAGACGATCACCGAGCGGGCCATGGAAAAACCCTAGCGAGTGAAGTCGAGGCCGGGCTTGAGGCGCTGCGCGAAGGCCGCGACGAGCCGCACGGTCGCCTCGACGTCGTCCAGCGAGACGATCTCGCCGGGCGTGTGGATGTACCGGGTCGCCAGCGAGACCAGACCGGTCGCGATCCCGGCGCGGCTCGTGTACGCGGCGTCCATGTCGGTGTGCGTGTCGCCGGCCGAGACGTTGACGGTGTACGCGATCCCCTCGGCCTCGGCCGTCGAGACAAGCAGCTCGAACACCTTCGGGCTGATCGTCGACCCGCGGTTGATGATCGGGCCACCGCCGAGCTTGGCCTCGCCGTCGACCTTCGGATCGCCTTCGGGGATGTCGGTCGCACCGGTCACGTCCACCGCGAGCGCGACCTTCGGCTCGAGCGCGAACACCGACGTGCGCGCGCCGGCGAAATCGCCGACCTCCTCCTGAACCGCCGCCACCGCAGCGACGTCCGCGGGAGCGCCGCCGGCCTCCGCGACCAGCCGTGCGGCCTCGAGCGCGACGTACGCGCCCAGCCGGTTGTCGAGCGAGCGCGAGGCCAGCCGTTCACCAGCGAGCTCGACCGGCTCGGTCGCGAGCACGGCCACGTCACCGATCTGCAGCTTGCCGAGCGCCTCCTCGCGGTTGCGCGCGCCGATGTCGATGTGCAGGTCCTCGAGCTCGAGCTGCTCCGGCTTCTCGCCCGCCTTCAGCCGCTTGCCGCCCTTGCGCCCGATCACACCCGGCACCGGGCCGTCCTTCGTCACGACCGAGACGCGCTGCGCGTGAAGCACGTCGGGCCGCTGGCCGCCGACGGTCATGAAGAAGACGAAACCGTCGTCGTCGACGTGCGTGACCATCACGCCGATCTCGTCGATGTGGCCGAGCACGACGAGCAGCGGCCCGTCGGCCGTGCCCGGCACGCGCGCCACCGAGGAGCCCATCGCGTCGCTCGTGACGGTCGCGAAGCCCTCGGCCGCCTCCCGCCAAACGGCGGCCGCGGCCCCCTCGTAGCCGGACGGCCCCGGCGAGGTCAGCAATGTGCGCAGGAGCTCTGGAACCGCCACGGGCGGAGCCTACGTCCCCGTTTGCCGTCTCCGAGCCGGGAAGCGAACGGTGAGCGAAGGAAAGGAGACCGCGCGCTGTTCGAGGAGCGGCTCGAGACCGAGCCCGCGCGGGCTGACTTGCGGCCGGCCCCAGGTGTGCCTACCCTGCGGGAGATGACTCTCGCACCGCGCACCTGGGGCTGGGCCTGGCGCCACGAGCGGAGCGGGAGCGTCGCCTGAGACCGACCTAGACGCACCTCGTTCCGCTCGCAGACCTTCCACCCGGGAGGTCTTTTTGTTTGCCATGAACGCACTCACCGTCATCTCCACCGACCTGCTGACCCCACTCGGGGCCTACCTCCGCCTGCGCGAGGGCGGCCGCGCGAGCTTTCTGCTGGAGTCGGTCGAGCAGGGGCGCCTGGGGCGTCACTCCTTCGTCGGCTGCGGGTCGCGGCTGGTCTCGTTCGAGGAGGCCGAGGCCTGCGGGCAGCCGGTCGTCGGCTACCTCGGGTACGAGCACGCGGCCCGGCTCGAGCGCACCGTGCCCGTGCCGGGCGACGGCCGCGACTTGCCGGAGAGCCGCTTCGTCGTCGCCGACATGCTCGTCCGCTTCGACCACGGACTCGGGATGGCCGAGGTGCTCTGCGGCAACCCCGACGACGTCGCGGAGCTGCTCGCCGGCCCGCAGCCGTCGGCCGAGCCCGCGTCGCGCTCCCGCTCGGGCTCGACGCGCCGGCTGCCCTCGCGGCACGAGTACGAGCGCGCCGTCGAGAAGGCGAAGGAGCACATCCGCGCGGGCGACGCCTTCCAGGTCGTGCTCTCCCAGCGCGCCGAGCGGGCGACCTCGGCCAGCGCGCTCGAGCTCTACCGCTCGCTGCGGCGCGTGAACCCGTCGCCGTATCTGTTCCTACTCGAGCTCGACGGCCTGGCGCTCGTCGGCTCGTCGCCCGAGACGCTCGTCAAGGCCGAGGGCCGCCGGGCCTCGTTGAACCCGATCGCGGGCACGACTCGCCCCGGCGACGGCGACGGCGAGCGGCTTCTCTCCTCCGAGAAGGACCGCGCCGAGCACGTGATGCTCGTCGACCTCGGTCGCAACGACCTCTCGCGCGCCTGCCG
>JBIOZO010000237.1:0-5561 GCA_044871215.1 Gaiellaceae bacterium
CGACGTGATCGCGACCCTCGGCGAGGCCGTCGCGCTCGGCGAAGGCCTCGGGCTCGCGCGCGAGACGGTCTTCGAGGTGCTCGGCAGAACACCGCTCGCCGACCAGGCTGAGCGCCGGCGCCCGGCGCTCGAATCGGGCGAGTTCCCGCCCCGCTTCCCGCTTCGCCTCGCCCGCAAGGACGCCGACCTGATCGCCGAGCTAGGCCTCGACCTGCGGGTTACCGGGGCCGCTCGTTCATGGCTGCACGACGCCGCGGACGACGACCGCGACTACTCGGCGGTGCTGCTGACGATCCTGGAGCGCGCTACTCGACGGTGACGGTCTTCGCCAGGTTCCGCGGCTGGTCGACGTTCAGGCCGCGCAGCCGCGCGATCCGGTAGGCGAGCAGCTGTAGCGGCACGACCGCGAGCACGGACTGCAGGAACGCCGGGGAGCGCGGGATGTAGATCACGTCGTCGGCGTGGTGCTGGATGTCCTCGTTGCCGTCGGTCGCGATCGCGATCACGTGCGCGCCGCGCGCCCGGGTCTCCTGGATGTTCGAGACGACCTTCTCGTAGATCACCTTCTGGTCGGTCGCCACGCAGACGACCGGCGTGCCCTCGTCGAGCAGCGCGATCGGCCCGTGCTTCATCTCGCCCGCCGAGTAGGCGTCAGTGGGGATGTAGGAGATCTCCTTCAGCTTGAGCGCACCCTCGAGCGCGACGGGCAGGCCGATGTGACGACCGAGGTAGAGGAAGAACGGCTTGTCGTAGAGGCGCTGGGCGATCTCCTCGACCGGGTGGTCGCCGTCGAGGAACTGCCCGATCTTCTGAGGAAGCTCGTAGAGCTGGTCGAGGATGAACTCGAGCTCTTCGGGCTCCATCGTCCCGCGCACCTTCGCCAGCTTGAGACCGATCAGCGCGAGGAGCGCGACCTGGGCGGTGAAGGTCTTCGAAGCGGCGACGCCGACTTCAAGGCCGCAGCGCGTGTAGAGCACCGCCTCGGCCTCGCGCGTGATCTGCGAGCCCATCAGGTTCGTGATCGCGAGCGTGCGCGCGCCGAGGTCCTTGGCCAGCTTGATCGCGTTGACCGTGTCGCGCGACTCGCCGGACTGCGAGATCCCGATCACGAGCGTGTCCTTGGAGAGCACCGGGTTGCGGTAGATCCACTCGCTCGCGATGTCGGGCTCGACCGGCACTCGCGCCCACTCCTCGATCATGTAGCGGCCGACGACCCCGGCGTGGTACGAGGTCCCTGCCGCGACGATCACGATGCGGCGCAGGTTCTGCAGCTCCGTCTCGGTCAGGCCGAGACTCTCCAGGACGAGCTCCCCGTGGCGGATGCGGTCGCCGAGCGTCTCCCCCACGGCCTCGGGCTGCTCGTAGATCTCCTTGAGCATGAAGGTCTCGTAGCCGCTCTTCTCCGCGGCCTCGATGTCCCAGTCGACCTCGACCACCTCGCGCTCGACCTCGTCGTTGTCGACGGAGACGAAGCGGGATCCCTCAGGCGTGATCGAGACGATCTCGTCGTCCTCGATCAGCTGGATCGAGCGCGTCTCGCCGATGAACGCCGCCACCATCGAGGCGAGGTACATCTCTCCGTTGCCGACCCCGACGAGCAGCGGGCACTGGTGCCGCGCGCCGACCAGCTCCTCCGGATGGTCGTGGTGGATGACCACGAAGGCGTAGTGGCCCTCGAGTTGGCGGTATGCCTGGCGCGTCGCCTCGAGCAGGTCGCCTTCGTAGTGGCGCTCGAGCAGGTGCACGACCACCTCGGCGTCGGTCTCGGTGCGGAAGACGTGGCCGTCGGCTTCGAGCGACGCCTTCAGCTCGCGGTAGTTCTCCACGATCCCGTTTAACACGATCGCGAGCTTGTGCTCGTCGCAGCCCGTGAGCGGATGCGCGTTCTGCTCGTTGACGGCGCCGTGTGTTGCCCAGCGCGTGTGGCCGAGGCCGGTGCTGGCCCGCGAGCCGTTCGAGCCGGCCTCCCGCTTCAGGGCCTGGAGGTTGCCGACCACGCGGACGTAGTCGAGCTCGTCGTCCTCGCGGAGCGCCAGGCCGGCCGAGTCGTAACCGCGGTATTCGAGCCGCTCGAGCCCTTGCAGCAGCAACTCCTTACAGGCTCTCCGGCCGACGTATCCGATGATCCCGCACACGCCGAAAACCTCCCTTAGAACGCGAAAGGCCCGGCTGCTCTACCGGGCCCCGCGTCGGGCCAGGTCAGCCGAGCTCTCGTCTCACGAGAGCGGAGATGGTAGCACAGGCCTCTTCGGCCTCCAGAGGCGTTTCCCCCTCAGCTAGCACGCGAATCATGGGCTCCGTCCCGGAGGGCCTCACGAGCACGCGGCCGCGGCCGTCGAGCCGCTCGTTCAGCCGCTCGACCTCCTCGCGGACGGCCGCCGGCAGCTCCTTGGAGGCGACGCGGATGTTGTCCTTCGCCTGCGGGAAGCGGGGCATAACCGCGGCGGCCTGCTCTAGCGTGCGGCCCTCGAGCGCCCCGCAGAGCAGGAGTGCCGCCGCGAGGCCGTCGCCGGTGACGTGGTCGCGCAGGTAGATGATGTGGCCCGACTGCTCGCCGCCCAGCACGCCGTCCTCGCGGCGCAGAGCCTCGACGACATAACGGTCGCCGACGTCGGTCGTGACCACGCGGATCCCGTGCTCCTCGGCGAGGCGGTGCAGCCCGAGGTTCGCCATCACGGTGACCGCGACCAGGTCGACGCCGAGGTGCAGCATCAGGATCGCCAGGATCTGGTCGCCGTCGACGACCTCGCCTCTCGCATCCACCGCGAGCATTCGATCCCCGTCGCCGTCGAAGGCGACGCCCAGGTGCGCGCGTGAGCGAGTCACAGTCTGTTGCAACGCCGAGAGGTCGGTGGCGCCGCAGCCGACGTTGATGTTCGTGCCGTCCGGGTCGCAGCCGATCGCCGTAACCTCGGCGCCCAGGCGTTCGAAGGCCGTCGGCGCGATCCCGGAGTAGGCGCCGTTCGCGCAGTCGACCACGATCTTGAGGCCCGAGAGGTCCGTCCCAAAGCGCTCGACGATGTGCTCGAGGTAGCTGTCCTCCGCGACGCCGACGTGGTCGACTTCGCCCGGGCTGCCGGCAAACGGGACGTCGAACAGCGCCTCGATCTCCTCCTCGGCCGCGTCGCTCAGTTTCCGGCCTTGCCCGTCGAAGAGCTTGACGCCGTTGTACTCGGGCGGGTTGTGCGACGCCGAGATGACGGCGCCGAGATCGAGCGCCAGCAGGGCCACCGCCGGCGTCGGCAGCACCCCCGCGAGGACGGCATTGCCGCCGGCCGCCACGACGCCCCGGCCGAACGCCTCCTCCAGCTCCTCGCCGGAGCCACGGGTGTCGCGGCCGACGAAGACACGCCCGCCGTCCGACCAGAGCGTCGCGGCCCGTCCGAGCTGCTCGACGAGCTCGACCGTCAGGTCCTCACCGACCACGCCACGGACCCCATCGGTCCCGAAGTACCGGCGGCCCAAGGTGTCTAGCGCTTGGAGAACTGCGGCGCCTTGCGCGCCTTGTGCAGCCCGGCCTTCTTGCGCTCGACGATCCTCGCGTCGCGCGTTAGGAAACCGGCGCGCTTCAGCGGAACGCGCAGCTCCGGGTCGGCCTCGACCAGCGCCCGAGCGATGCCGTGGCGGACGGCGCCTGCCTGCCCGCTCGGCCCGCCGCCGTGCACGCGAACGCGCACGTCGTAGGTGCCCTCGGCTCCCGCGACCTTGAGCGGCGAGAGCGCCAGCTCGCGGTGCGTCGCGCGGGGGAAGTACTGCTCGATGGTGCGGCCGTTGAACCAGGTCGCGCCGTCGCCAGGTCGCAGGATCACGCGAGCCACGGAAGTCTTCCGCTTGCCGGTGCCGCTGTAAGACGCTAGCTCGCTCATGCCTCTACCTTCAGCTCGGCGGGCGCCTGGGCCTCGTGCGGATGCTCGGGGCCGGCGTAGATCTTCAGCTTGCGCATCTGGGCGCGCGCGAGACGGTTGCGGGGGAGCATCCCCTTGACTGCCTTGCGCAGTACCTCGGTCGGCCGGCGCTCGAGCTCGTCGCGCAGCGGCCGGCTCTTGAGCCCGCCGGGGTAGCCGGAGTGGCGGTGGTACATCTTCGCGTCGAGCTTGTTGCCGGTGACGTGGATCTTCTCCGCGTTCACCACGACCACGAAGTCGCCGGTGTCGACGTGCGGCGTGTACTGCGGCTTGCCCTTGCCGCGCAGCGTGTCGGCGATCTGCGTAGCCAGACGTCCGAGCGTCTTTCCTTCGGCGTCGACGACGTACCAGCGCCGCTCGATCTCACCGGGCTTTGCGTTCCAGGTCTTCATGGCTTTTGTTCGCCGGAGCCAGACTGAAGTCAGGCACCGGATTCAAGAAAACGGCGGACTGCTGTCCGCCGGCGGGGCAGTGTACCAACGATCACGTGACCGGCTCGGCCACCGAGGCGGGCGGACTGCCGGAGAGCGCGATCCAGAGCGCCGGCAGCGCGACCGCGACGGCGCCGCCCAGCGCGACGCTGTTTCTCCCCTCGTGTGAGTAGGCGAGGCCGCCGAGGAGCGCCAGCGCTGCGCCGGTCGAGCCCGACAGCAAATCGTTGAAGCCGATCAGCCGCCCGCGCTCGGCCGGGAGCGCTAGGTCGACGAGCTCGGAGGTCGCGGCCACGTACGAGAAGCTCCAGCCGAGGCCGAGGCCGAAGAGGGCGACGCCGGTGGCGAACGTACTCATCGTCCACGCGAGCCCGAGCGTCGACCCAGCCATCACGACGAGCCCTCCGACGAGCGCGACGCGGCGCCCCAGGCGGTCGACCAGGTCGCCGACGACGAGCACGAGGCCGTACATGCCGACGATGTGCGCGCTGATCACCGGGAAGACGTCGGACTGCATGTGCCCCTGGCCGACCATCATGTAGCCGGTCAGGTTCATCACGGCGACCATCACCGAGAAGCTCGCCAGCGCGCCCACGAGGGCGGTCGGGACTCCGGGGCGGCGCAGGATCTCGCGGAGCGCGGCCGGGGCCTGCGCCGGCGCGCCGGTGGCGCGGCGCGCGATCTTGCCCGGGTCGGGACGAACGGCGAGCACCAGTGCGAGGCCGACGGCCATGATCCCGCCCGCCGCCAGCCAGGGCACGACGAGCGCGTTGGTGTCGAGATCCTTGCCCGCGAACAGCGGGCTGAAGACGGTCGGGCCGAGGATCGCCCCGAAGACGGCCCCGAAGAGGACGAGCGAGATGCCGCGCGCCCGCCGCTCGGGCGGGTACATGTCGCCGGCGGCAGTCCGCGCGAGCAGCGCGATGCCCTGGGCGCCGCCGATCATCGCGAAGCCGAGCACCAGCAGCACGGCGGAGTCGACGCCGCACGCGAACGCTGTGACGCAGCATCCGACGATGCCGAGGCCGAAGCCGCCGGCGAGCACCGGCACGCGCCCGACGCGGTCCATCAAGCGACCCGCGGGCATCGCGCTGAGCGCGCCCGCGAGCAGGAAGATCGCCGGCCCGAGCCCGAGGATGCCCTCGATCCCGGTGACGAGCACGAGCGACGTGGTCGCGACGGCCACGCCGAGCTGGAGCATCCCGGAGAGGCAGGTCAACGAGCC
>JBIOZO010000238.1:0-11434 GCA_044871215.1 Gaiellaceae bacterium
GTTGGCGCAGCAGCAGCTGCGGCAGGCGCTCGAGTTCCCACGCGCGGTCGTGCTGGACGAGCCGTCGGTGCTCGTGCCCGAGGCGTTCATGTGCTTCGACGACCGGTGCGAGCTCACGGACGACGGCGTCCGCGCCGAGCTCGCCGACCTGGTCGACACCCTTGTTCACGTGGCGGGCGGTGTTACGCTCGCCGCGTGAGCACGGTGCGTGACCTGATGACCAGCGACGTCCTCGCGGTCGATCCGTCCGACACGATCGGCGAGACCGCCCAGATGATGGTTGAGCGCGGCGTCAGCTCGGCCGTCGTCTCCGACTACGGCACGCTGATCGGGATCGTCACGGAGCGCGACCTCACCCGAGCGGTGGCGGGGCGAGTGCACTCGAGCGAGGCGCGTGTACGTGAATGGATGACCGCCGACCCGCTGACGCTCGACCCGACCGCATCGCCCGAGGATGCGGCGAAGATCATGCTCGACAACGGCTTTCGCCACGTGCCGATCGTGGAGGACGGCCGCGCCGTCGGGATCGTGTCGATCCGCGACGTCGCCCGCTGGAGCACCGAAGAGGGCTGAGCCGGCCGGCTTGGGGCGCTCGGTCCAGGCGCCTCCGCGGACTCCATCCCTAACCCCCACCCACCCGGGGGCACTCAGGGTGCCTGAAGGGAACGAGCGGATGTGTGACCGGTTCGTGCCGAAGGTGTGACTCTTCGTTTAGACGAGCTCGAGCTGGCGGTGCGTCTCGAGCCCGGAGACGCCGACGCCGACCAACCGCAAGGCGCCGGGACGGTCGGCAAGCGCGCGGTCGAGGCACGCGCACGCCAGCTCCCAGATCCGGTCGGCGTCATCTGTGCCGACCGGCAGCGACGTCGAGCGAGAGCGGATCGAGAAGTCCGAGTAGCGCACCTTCGTGGTGACCGTCCGCCCGGCCTGGCCGCCGGCGGCCAACCGTTCCGCGACCAGGAGCGACAGACGACGAAGCTCCTCCTGCAGCCGTTCGATCTCGGCCACGTCGCGCGGGAACGTCTCCTCGGCGCTGACCGAGACGGTCTCGGACGAGAGCTCGAGCGGCCGCGGATCGATCCCGCGCGCGCGGTCGCGCAGCAGCGGGCCGAGCTTGCCGGGCACGAGCGTCCGCAGCCGGTCGTCCTCCAGCGCGGCCAGGTCTCCGATCGTCTCCACGCCGGCACGGCGAAGCCGCTCCTCGGCGCGAGGGCCGACGCCCGGGAGACGACGTACGTCGAACGGCGCGAGGAACCAGGCCTCGCGCCCCGCGGGCACGACGGTGAGGCCGCCGGGCTTGCGCCGGTCGCTCGCGATCTTCGAGACCACCTTGCAGCTCGAGACGCCGAGCGAGCACGTCAGGCTCGTCGCACCCCGGACCGCGGCCTGCACCGCTTCCGCCACGACGCGCGCGCGGCCATAATCGGCGGCGACCTCCCCCACGTCGAGGTAGCCCTCGTCCATGCCGGTGCGCTCGACGGTCGGAACGACCTCGCGCACCGCGTTCCAGACGGCCTTGGAGTACTCCGAGTAGAGCCGCTTCCTCGGTTGGACGAACACCGCCTGCGGGCAGCGTCGGAGCGCCTCCGCGCACGACATCGCCGAGTGGATCCCGAACGTGCGCGCCACGTAGTTCGCCGTGGCCACCACGCCGCGACCGTGCGGGTCGCCGCCCACGACGAGCGGCTTCGCACGCAGCTCCGGCGTCTCGAGCTCCTCGACCGCCGCGAAGAACGCGTCGAGATCCAGGTGCGCGACGATCACTCGTCATCCCCGTGGACGAGACGCATCGGCACGCCGAGCCGGCGCGCCGCGAACGGGACCGTCCCGCCCTGCACGATCACGGAGAACGCGACGACGATAAACACGATCCCGTAGATCCGCTCCGAGCCGCCCACCTGCTGGAGCAAGGCGAAAGCGGCCAGCAGGATCGGCACGGCGCCCTTCAGGCCGCTCCACATCACGAAGACCCGCTCGCCGCGGCGCAGATGGAGCGGCGCCAGGAACGGGGCGATCCCGATCGGCCTGGCGAGGAACGCCAGCACGAGCGCGATCAGGATGCCGTCCTGCCAGACCGGCGAGAGGTCGACCTCATGGACCGTCAGGCCGAGTCCGACGAAGACGACCACCTCGGCCAGGCTCGCCAGCGAAGTGTGGAAGCGCTCCACGTTGTGCCGCTGCGGGTACTCGGCGTCGCCGATCAGGATCCCGGCGACGAACACGGCGAGGAAGCCCGAGCCGTGCGCTACGGCGGCGACGCCGTAGATCAGTCCCGCAGCCGCGAGGCTCGCCAGCGGATAGAGCGCCGGATTCGCCAGGCGAATCCGGCGAATCCCCTGCAGCACGACCCACGCGCCGGCGATCCCGGCCGCGAGCCCGATGGACATCTCGACCGCGAACTCGCGAACCACCACCCAGAACGTCGCGTCGGCGTGCGTGGCGAACTCGATCATGCCGACCATCAGCGCGATCCCGACCGGGTCGTTCACGCCGGACTCGCCCTCGAGGATCGTGCCGGTACGGCCGCCCACCTCGCGCTTGCCGAGCACCGAGAACATCACGGCCGGGTCGGTGGGCGCGAGCGCGGCGCCGAGGATCCCCGCGCCGGTCCAGCTGAAGTCGAACAGGTAGCGGCCGGCGAGCGCGATCAGCGCGGCGGTCGTGAAGGTGCCGAAGACGCCGAGCACGGTGATCGGCACCGCGGCGGCGCGGAAGCGCCTCCAGCCCACGCGCAGGCCGCCGTCGAACAGGATCAGGATCAGGGCCACGACCGCGACGCGCTCGACGGTGAGCACCGAGAACCTGCGGCCGAGGCTCGGCCAGAAGTGCACCGTCAACGCTGCCGCCAGGAGGAAGATCGCCGGGGCGGGGATGGGGATCTGCTCGCTGACCTTGTTCGACAGGACGGCGAGAAGGACAACCGCCCCGACGGCGAGGATCGCTAGGCCGAAATGCGTGAGCTCGCGCACGGCCCGAGCCTAGTCCGCAGTGCTGCTAGATCTCGGCGCTTAGCGCTTCCCGCGCGGCCGTGTCGGCCGTGTCGCAGGCGCGGTCGGCGGCCGCGATCCGCTCGTCGCCCGGCTGCGTCGAGAGGTTGATCGCGACGAGCTTGGCGGCGGCCCGAGCGGCACCCGCCGCGAGGACCGCGGCCGCCGCCGCGTCGGCGCGCGCTGCACCGTCGGCGCGCCCGGTCGCATCTGCTGCGAGGAGCGCGACGTCGGCCGCAGCCTCGGCGATCGCGAGCGGCGCCTCGGCGGCCGCGCCAAGCGCCTGGCCGAGGTCGCCCTCGCGGCGTTCCAGCGCGTCGAGCGCCGTGCAGTAGGCGTCCGAGTCGGCGGCGGCAAGCGAGAGCAGCCGGTCGCGCAGGTCGACCGCCTGGGCACGCGACCCGGCGGAGTCGCTCCAGCCTTCCGAGCGCGCAGCCGCCTTCGCCACGAGGGAGGCCGCAAAGGAGGCGGAGACACCGGCGACCCAGCCCGAAGCGGGCACGGCCTCGGCCGACGAGATCAGTCCGGCGAGCTCGCTGGCCTCCGTCACAGGCGCCCTAGAAGAAGAACTGCTTCCACGCCGTCCACCAGTCGTCGGCGCGAGAAACGATCGTGCGGTCGTCGAGGATCTCGACACCGTGGCGGTAGCGCAGCTTCGCGACCGGGTCGGTCCACTTGTACTCGACCTTGATCTCGCAGGGCTTGCCCGGGTCGTAGGGCTTGACGGCGTTCAGGTCGCTCAGGGCCTCTTTCGCCCCGGCTTCGATAGCTTCACGCGCGCGCGAGGGCACGAGGTTGCGCGCGCTCTGCACGCCGGTGCCGCGCTTGACCTGCACCGTCGTCAGCCCGGCGCCAAGCAGGTCGCTGCCCTCCTTGCACGCGGCCTGGTCGCCGGTGACCAGCAGCACTGGGCAGCCCCAGGTGCCGCAGAGCGCGGCGTTGATTCCCGTCTCGCCGACCAGCGTGCCGTTGAAGTAGAGGTTCTGGAAGTTCGGCCCCGAGACGGTGTGGTTGAGCACGCCCTCGGCCGTTCCCGCGCGGGCGTGCATGCCGACGAAGAGCGCCGCGTCGACGCCCTGCTCGAGGAACTCGATGTACTCGGTCCACTGGTCCTGCACGACGAACTCGCAGTCCGGGTCGAGATCCTCGGGGATCAGCGAGTTGAACGTGTAGCCCCCACCAGCGCCGTGGCAGTCCATCGCCACGATCTCGGTCGCGCCGGCCGCCTTGGCGCCGCGCACGGCCGCATTGATCTCCTCGGTGTAGAGCTTGCGGCCCTCCTGGAACAGCGCCTCGACCCCGTGCGGCCCCGGCCCTGTCTGCTCGCCCTTGACGATCCCCGCGACGCCCTCGATGTCGCTGATGATGAAGACCTTCACGCTTGTAGCCTCTCACGTCGTGGAGACCGGGCTCGCAGGGAAGCGTGTGCTCGTGACCGGCGCCTCCGGAGGGATCGGCTCGGCGTGCGCCCGCCTGTTCATGGCCGAGGGGAGCGAGGTCGTCGCTCACTACCACCGCGGCCGCGACCGGGCGGAGGCGCTCGGGGCATCGACCGTCGTCGGCGCCGACCTGCGCGTCGAGGCCGAGGTCGAGCAGCTCTTCGAAGAGGCCGGGCCGCTGGACGTCTGCGCGGCGGTCGCCGGCATCTGGCCACCCGAGGACGTCCCTGTCTGGGAGCTGCCGCTCGAGCGCTGGGAGGAGACGCTGCGGGCGAACCTGACCGCGACGTTCCTGACGGCGCGCGGGTTCCTGCGCGGCCTGGCCTCAAGCGGCCATGGCTCGCTCGTCCTCGTCGGCTCGACGGCCGGCCTGTTCGGCGAAGCCGGTCACGCCGACTACGCGGCGGCCAAGGCGGCGATCGTCTCCGGGCTGCTACCGAGCCTGAAGAACGAGGTCGTGCGGATCGCGCCCCGCGCACGCGTGAACGCTGTCTGCCCCGGGTGGACGGAGTCGCCGATGACGCGGGGCTCGCTGGACGAGGAGACGCTGAAGCGTGTGACGCGGACGATGGCGCTCACGAAGGTTGCCCAGCCCGAGGACGTTGCGGCGCAGGTAGTCGTGCTCGCCTCGGACGAGCTCTCGGGCCATGTCACCGGCCAGATCGTGACGGTCGCAGGCGGCATGGAAGGCCGGCTGCTCCACTAAAGAGACGATGTCCCGGGGCAGGGCCCGGGACATCGCCGGAAACTCCGAGCCGCAGGATGATTGCCGTCAGTCCCCGGCGAAGGAGTGCCCATTGAATCGGCCGGCTTCCACCCGAACTTGAGCCGGTCCATACGTCAGGCGGGCCCGCCGCCCGGGCCCGCCTGAGTCTCCCGTGAGAGAGCCGCAGTTACATCTCCGGAGGGGCCGCACCGCATCGGGCCCTTTCCGTGGCGTCCGGGCCTCGCCGCATCGGGCCCGTCCGCTTTCGACGTTCTGCCCCTGCCGCATTGGGGCGCTCGTCGATGTTGCTGGCGGAGTATCGCGCCGGTCGGGTCGCTTGATCTATCACCCTTTAACGGTTGACCGCTTCACTTCACTCCACGAGTAGAGTCGAACCCGCATGAACAGCCGCTTCGAGGAGCGTTTGGGGCAGGGCGAGATCGTCGTCGCGGACGGAGGCATGGGCATGCTCGTGTCCAGCGCGGTGCCGAGGCTGCGCTGCCCGGAGGAGGCCAATCTCCGTGCGCCCGAGAGTGTCGTCACTCTGCACACGAGCTTCATCCGCGCCGGCGCCGACCTGATCGAGACGAACACCTTCGGGGCGAATCGCCGCAAGCTGTCGCAGCTCTACCTGGAAGACGAGTTCGAGCGCATCAACGGCGCGGGGGTGAAGCTTGCGCGCGAGGCCCGCGAGATCTCCGGGCGGGACGTCTTCATCGCGGGCTCGATCGGGCCGCTCGGCGACCTGGCCGTGCCCGCGGACCGACGCCGCGAGCTCTTCGCCGAGCAGGCGTCCCTGCTCGACGGCCGCGGGATCGATCTGTTCATGGTCGAGACGTTCTACGACCTGGACGAGCTCGAGTCCGCGATCGAGGCCGTTCGGAGCGTCTCGCGCCTGCCGATCGTCGCGACGCTGACGTTCGACGAGGGCGCGGAGACGCTCGCCGGCGTGTCAGCCGCCGACGCAGCCGCTCGCTTGCGGCCGCTGGGCCTCGCCGCGATCGGCGCGAACCACGGCGCCGGTCTTCACGCGGCGCTGGCCGCGCTCGAGGCGATGGGGTCGGACGGTGGGCCGCCGCTCGCCGCGCTGCCGAACGTCGGGCTCGCGAGCCTGAGCGGAGGCCGCGTGATCTACCCGCACGCCACACCCGAGTACTTCGCGGAATTTGCCGCGCACGCCCGGGAGCTCGGTGCGCGGTTGATCGGCGGCTGCTGCGGGACGACACCGCTCGAGATCGCCGCGATCGCCTCCGCCGTCGAGCAGGAGCGCAAGCCGAGCGCGCCGCTTGACGTGGTCGAACGCGAGTTGATCGAGCCGCACCTCGAGCGCGGGGCCTACGAGACGGAGCTCGCGCGCAAGCTGCGCGAGGGGGAATGGGTCACGTGCGTCGAGCTCGACCCGCCCAAGGGCGGCACCTACGACGCGATGCTCGCGGTCGCGCGGGAGCTGAAGCTGTCGGGCAAGGTCGGCTTCGTCGACATCAACGACAACCCGATGGCGCGCGCCCGGGCGAACGCGCTGATGGCCGCAGTGGCGATCGAGCGCGACTGCGGCCTCGAGACGATCCCGCACGTCACCCCGCGCGACACCTCGATCATGGGGCTGGAGTCGGTGCTGCTCGGCGCCCATGCCGAAGGCGTCCGCAACATTCTCGCGGTGACGGGCGACCCGCCCGAGATCGGCGATTACCCCGGGTCACGCGGCGTGTACGAGGTCGACTCGATCGGCCTCTCGCAAGTCGTCTCGCAGCTGAACCGGGGCGAGGACTACAACGGAAAGGGAATCGACGCGCCGACCTCCTTCTTCCTGGGCGTGGCCGTCAACCCGTCGGCCGACGACCTGGCGACCGAAGCCGAGCGCTTCCGGCAGAAGGTGGAGGCCGGCGCCAGCTACGCGATGACGCAGGCGCTCTTCGACCTCTCCTACCTCGACCGCTTCGAGGAGCTGATCGGCGGCTGGCCGGTGCCGCTCCTGCTCGGGATCTTCTACGTGCGCAGCTACCAGCTCGCGGTGCGCCTGCACAACGAGGTGCCGGGCATCGTCGTGCCGGAATCGATCCAGCAGCGGCTGGAGAAGGCGGGCCCGAACGCCGGTGCCGAGGGTCTCGCGCTCGCGCGCGAGCTCTATGCCGAGGCCCGCGAGAAGGTGGCGGGTGTCTACGTGATCCCGCCGTTCAAGCAACCCGAAGCGGCGCTCGACCTCTTCGACTAGTCGACGCAGGGCCCCGTCGAGACCGGCCCACCGGCTCTGGCGAGGTCGCGCCGCACGATCGAGGCCGGCACGCCGTAGCCGCCGCCGCCCGAGGCGCGCGCCGAGAAGACGGTCGCCTGCACCGCTCCTGAGGCGTCGACCGCCGGGCCGCCCGAGTTGCCGTGCTGGATCGTCCCGCCGAGACTCGTCACCACGCGGCGCGTCGGCCCGTTCCCGTAGGCGTCCTGCGCGAGCACGGTCGCGGTCTCGCCGATGCGTCCCGCGGCCGCTTGCAGGGGTCCATTGAGCGGGTAGCCGACGATCGCGATCGCAGTGCCGGCGACCGGCTCTTTGATCCGCAACGGCGGCGCGAGCAACCCGTCGACGCGCAGGACTGCGACGTCGTCGTGCGGGTTGAAGACGACAGTCTCGGCCCGAAGCGCGCCCCCGCCTGACGGCACGACCTCGGTGTCGCTCTCCCCGGCGACGACGTGAGCCGCGGTCACGACGAGTCCGTCCGCGGCGACCCAACCGCTGCCCTCGACGCCGAGCCCGCAAGCCGTGCCGAGCACCCGCACGACGCTCGGCGCCGCGGCGCGCACGCCAGGCTTGCGCAGGACGGCCGGATCGGGCGGCTCGGTCGGCACCGGCGGACCGGCGAAGCTCGGGAACGGGTCGATGCGCGCCAGAGCGTTCAGGAGCGAGCGGGGCGGCACGATCTCGTTCAGGCGCTGAAGCACGTACGACCGCTGGACCGCGCGCCGCAGGTCGGCCCGTCCCGGCAGTTGCAGCAGCATCGCGCCGAGCACCCAGACGATCGCGAACCCGATCAGCGCGCCGGCCACCACGCCGCCGGCGGAATCGACGGCCCGCACACTCCGCGCGCGCTCCCGGCTGCGGATCACCGAGCCGATCGTGCTCCCCACCACCTCGAAGGCGACCGCGAACGTGACGGCGGCGATCAACGCGACGACGGGCGCGTACTGCGAGCGCGACCCGTTGGCGAGCAGCACCGGGACGAGCCGTCCACCGAGGAACGCCCCGGCCAGCAGCCCTGCCAGCGAGAGCCCGCTCCAGACGAGGCCCTGCACGGCTCCGCCGAGCGCCGCGAGCAGCACCAGCCCGAGAGCCACCCAGTCGACGACGGTCACGCGCGGTTTAGGCTAGGTGGCGTGGACGGAAACGAACTCCAGGTATTCATCGATCGCTACAACGCCGCCTGGAATGCGCACGACGTGGACGCGATCGTCTCGATGCACACGGAGGACTCGGTGTTCGAGAACCACGTCACCGGCGACGTCAACGTCGGGCGCGAAGCGATCGGGCGGGCCATCACCGGCATCTTCTCGGTCTTCCCGGACCTCGCCTTCGAGACACGCCGCGCGTACATACGCGAGGACCTGGTCGTCCAGGAGTGGACGGCGACGGGCACGCACGAGGGCACGATGACCCGCTCCGGGATCGAGGTTCCGCCCACCGGGCGCAAGGTCGACTACAGGGGCATGGACGTGATCCCGATCCGCGACGGCCTCGTCGCGCGGAAGGACGTCTACTCGGACTCGGTGACGCTTTTGCGGCAACTCGGTCTCACTTCGATCTAGCTAGACTTCCCCGTCCCCGGGGGGCGTAGTTCAGTTGGTTAGAACGCCGGCCTGTCACGCCGGAGGTCGCGGGTTCGAGTCCCGTCGCTCCCGTTCTTCTCGTCCGCTCAGAGTCGGAGGCGGTACGTCCGGCGCAGGAGACCGCGGCCCGGCTCTGCGGAAACGCGCACGCGTACGGTGACCACTCCGCGTACCCCCGCACGCAGTCGGAACTCGAGGACTCCGCGGGAGTGAGGGCGTAGCTCCCGAACGCCGGGACTGATACTCGCGGCGGCACGCCGCGAGACGATCGCGCGCACGTGGCGAAGGCGCTCCGTCACGTTCCCCGAGTTGATCACGACCAGCTGGAGCGTCCGGATGCACCCTCGCCTTGCCGCATGGAGCGGGCCGAGTCTCAGCCGTCTGACCACGGCGCCGGGCGCGCGCACCAGGACGACGACGCCGAGCCGCAGCTGGATCGAGACGCGCGCTCGCGCGACGGGGCGCGCACCGAGGAGAACGAGGGCGTCGTGGTCGCCGGGCTCCGCGCGCGGCGGCACCCGCGCGTTCACGACCAGCGCCACAGCTCTGTGCGGGGGCAACCTGAAGTGCCCCGGGCGAACCGTCAGCCAGCCTGCGGCTGAACGCGGGCCGTGACGCCCCACGATGCGCGGGCGACCGCGTAGGTCGAGCGCGAAGCCGGCCGAGGCTGCGTCGACCACAACGGTCTCCTGACCTGGATTCCTGATCCGCACGACCGCGGTTCCGCTGCCCCGGAGCACTACCCGCGCGGGCGTCGCGGTCAGGCCAAGGGCCTTGCGTGGGCCGCTCGCGGCGGCGGCGGGGACAAGCGCCACCGCGAGCGGCAAACAGACGAGCGCCCGTTTCACCGGCCGATGACGGTGAAGGTCACGGTGGCCGTGTAGCGGCCCGGAGAGACGAACGGCAGCGGCGACGTGAATCCGATATTCGTCGGCCAGGCGTCACCGTCCGCCGAGCTCGGAGCCGTGGTCGTGCCGATCAGCAGGTCGGCTGCAGGCGCGATCGGAATCGCGGTCATCGCTCCGCCGGCCAGCTGCCCACCGAGCTGGCCGCCCGCAGGCGCGGAGGCCGAGAGCCCGAGGGGAAGGTCGGCGGGCACGAATGCGGAGCGCCGAACGCTCAGCGCATATCCCGCCGGGTGGTTGCTCGTCACCGTCACACGCTCCGAGACTGGCGTGGGAGTCTCGCCCGCGGCCGCGTGGCCGAAGCTGATGGTCGCGCGCTCCAGCGCGATCGAGAGCACCGAGTCGACGTCGACGTCCACCGGCACGTCCTGTGTTGGCCCGCCGCTCGGAGAAGGCGGCGCACCAGAGCACGGCGTTGCCGCAGCCGTCGAGTTGCGTGGGATGGGTGCGGCGGCGGTGAAGTCGCTCGAGTTCGCATCGGTGTCCACGCAGCCGCCGCCGGCCCGGAGCGCCGCCGTCGTATTGCCGATCGCCGGCGCAGCTCCGGTCCCCTCGTAGTCGGTCGCGGAACCGTAGCCGACGAGGTCGGCGACGAGCAGGTCCGCCGAGCAGCTGACGCCGCACGTGAGCGGCGAGGCGACGCGGGCGAGCGCGACCTTTCCGCCCGAGACGGCCAGGTTCGACGTTCCCGTCGCATCGGGCGTCGGCAGTGCGGCGCCGACGGTCCCCGAGGCGAGCTGGACGAGGTAGTGGCCGCCCGGCTGCACCGACCCGGAAAGCGCAGTCGGCTGCCAGCTCGATCCTGAGCCGGACGCGTACTGGAGCGACCAGCCGCCAAGGTCGGCGACCGTGCTCCCGCGGTTAAACAGCTCGACGAAGTCGTTCGCGTAGGGGGCGCTCGCGTTGCCGCCGCCCGCGAAGGCCTGGCTGATCACCACCGTCGACGAGGCACACCAGGCGGCCGGGGAACTGGAAAGCGCGACGAGCAGGGCGAGGAACGTGAGCCCACGGAACCGAGGCATCGGCAACTCCAATCAGGCGGGGGATTCGATCCCTCCGTCCTACCGTCCGCCGCGCACACGCGGTGAACCCTTGGCAGTTCCGGCACGAAGTCTGCGCTGACCTGACACGTCGGCACGGCCCCCGGTCACGTCGAATGAGGCAGAAGGCCGGCATGCCGGCCTTCTGCCTCATCGTTATGCGCTTGGGTCCGCTAGGGCGTGACGTTCTGGACTACGACGTCGCCCTGGCCGACAAGCACGTTCGCGTCGGTGCTCACCCGCACGCTGCCGAGCAGCACACGGCCGGCGGCCGGCGCCGCATTTGCGGTCACCGCGGCCGGGACGGTCCAGCTGGAGCCGGACGGACGCGCGGCGTTGGCGTCGGTGACGGCGACCGAGCCGAACGCGGGGTTCACGAAGACGTCGACGTAGTTGAACGACGTCTTGCCCGCAGGCACCGAGAAGCCGTCGACCAGGGTGACCCACGCGCCCGGTGCCGGGTTCGCGATCGTCACCGACTCCTCGGAGTCGCCGTCGGCGGACTGTCCCGCGAGCACGCAGGACCCGCTCGTGCAGTTGTAGA
>JBIOZO010000239.1:0-13211 GCA_044871215.1 Gaiellaceae bacterium
TACAGCGGGTCGACCGGTCATTTCCGACGGACGCACCAGCCAAGCTGGCGCGTCCTGATGTCGCCATCGCAAGCGACGGCTCACGCCACCGCCTCCCGCGCGAGCGCGCCGTCGGCAAGCCGGATCAGCTCGGTGTCGAGGTCGAGCGTCCCGACCGCTGCGAGCTCGTTGTCGGCGAACACGACCTCTACCCCGCGCTCGGCCGCGGCCTCGGCGACGACGTCGATCGCCGCCGCCTTGATCTCGACGACGTAGACCTCCGCGTCGGCCGCACGCGCGAGGTCTTCGCGCAGCGCGTCGCGACGGGCGAGGTTCCCGGAGACGAGCACGACGTCGGCGCCGAGCTCCTCGCGCAGGTGACGCTCGATCGCCTCGTGCGCCTCGGATGGGGCCGTCGTGAAGAAGGCGACTCGCCTCCCGAGCACCGACTTGGCGGGCCTGGGTCGCAGCTCGACGGAGACGACCGGCACTTGCTTGACCCGGTGGATCGCCTCGACCAGCTCCTCGTCGAGCCCGCCGGTGACTACCACGAGGTCGGAGACGAGGATCCGGTAGGCGTTCAGGTAGCCGGTCACGACGTCGCGGCTCTGGCGCGTGCTCGTGACCAGCACGCGCGCGTCGGTGTCGACCGGCGGGATCGCCGCTCCGCTGCCGTCGAAGATCACGAGCTCCGGGCTGCGCTCGGCGGCCAGCGCAGCGCCCGCGAGCACGTTCGACTCGCCCGGCGACCCGGCGAGCCCACCACCGCAGCGGCGGCAGCCGATCGTCACGACTCCGGCAAGCACCGCCGTCTCGAGGTAATCGGAGGCCGCGTGCCGGCCCTCGCGCGAGAGCTCGAGCAGGCGCTCGAGCGTCGGCCGCACCTCGGCGACCTCCGGCTCGGGCGGGCCGCCGCGGCCCATTGCGACGACGACCACGTCGCGGTCGAGCGCGAGCAGCCGAGCGACGTGACCGGTGACGGCGGTCTTGCCGACGCGCTTGCCAGTTCCGATCACGGCGAGCGTCGCGATCGGGTGATCCCAGGACGCGTAGCGTGGCGGGTCGAAGCGGAAGTCCGGGCCCGCGTACGGCAGCCCGAGCGCGAGCACGCGGCTCGCAAGTCGCAGCCGTTCCGGCGGCCCGAGCACCGGCTCGTCGGAGAGGTCGAGCACGAGCTCCGGCTCGAGCTCCGCGACCGCGCCCTCGAGCGAGTCCACGACCGGGACGCCGTAGTCCTCGCCGCCGCGCAGCTTCTCGGTGCCGCCCGCGAGCCACAGGCCGACCACCTCGTGCGGCAACCCGGACAGCGTGTCGCGCACCACAGGCGCGTAGTGCTCGCCGTCGCAGATGGCGAGAACGCGCATCAGGTCCTCGCGGTGACCTCGTCCTCGATCCGCGTCGTGTACTTCTCGAACGCGCGGGTCTCGGTCGAGAACTGGATGATCCGCTCCTGCCCGTGGAACGGGTACTTGCGCCAGACGTCGACGTGGCGCTCGCTGACCTCGATCACGTTGTAACAGGGGCGCGTCTTGCCGCGGAGACGCTTCGACGAGACGGTGCCGGCGTTGACGACGAAGAGGTTCTCGAGCCGCCACGCGTACGGCACGTGCTTGTGGCCCGAGAGCACGAGGTCGACGCCGGCCCGCTGCAGGCACTCGATGCAGTCGCCCGCGTCGTAGACCACGTTCCGCTCGCGGCCCGTGCCCGGGACCGGCAGCAGGTGGTGGTGCAGGACGAAGATCCGGAGGTCGGCGTCGTCGGCGAACTGCTCCTCGATCCAGCGGTAGCGGCCGCGGCCGATCTGGCCGTGGTCGAGGTCGGGCTCGGTCGAGTCGACGGCGACGATGGTCACGCCGCCCCGGCGCAGCACCGAGTTGCGCTCGCCGAACATGTCCTCGAAGTGGACGTAACCGACGTTCCGCGAGTCGTGGTTCCCCGGGATCACGACGAGCGCGTCGCACTCGATCGAGTCGAGGTAGCCCTTGGCCATCGCGTACTCGTGCTTGAAGCCGAAGGTGGTCAGGTCCCCGGAGCAGATGACGATGTCCGGGTTGAGGTCGTTGATCTCGTTGACCGCCCGCTCCATCAGGTTTGGCACGAAGTCGGGCCCTCCGCAATGGATGTCGGAGAGCTGCGCGATGGTGAACGCGCCGCCGTTGCGGCCCTGCGGCATGGGCGAAGTGTAGAGGCGTCTAGAAGATCGCCTGGATGGGCCAGTACAGCGCCGCGGCGACCAGGGCGGCCGCCGGAATCGTCACCAGCCAGGCGGCGACGATGTTGCCGGCGACGCCCCAGCGCACGGCCGACAGCCGCTTGGTCGCACCCGAGCCCATCACCGAGCCGGAGATCACGTGCGTCGTCGATAGCGGGTAGCCGAGCTTCGTCGCCGTGTAGATCGTCAGCCCGCCGGTCACCTGCGCGGCGAAGCCGCTCGCCGGCTCCATGTTGACCACGCGCTGCCCAAGCGTCTTCATGATCCGCCAGCCGCCGACGTAGGTCCCGGCGGCGATCGCGAGGCCGGCGGCGACGATCACCCAGGTCGGGATGTAGAAGTGCGAGATGTGCCCGGCCTCGAAGAGGGCCAGGGCGATCACGCCCATCGTCTTCTGCGCGTCGTTGGCGCCGTGCGTGAACGCGACCCAGGTGCCGGAAGCGAGCTGGCCGAGCCGGAAGGTCCGATTCGCCGTTCCCGGGTTCATCCAGACGAAGCCCCAGTAGATCGCCAGCAGCAGGAGGAACGCGCCTGCGAACGCGATCGCCGGCGCCGCGACCGCCGGGATGGCGACGCTGTGGACGAGTCCGTGCCACTGCACGCCGTCGAGCCCCGATTGCGCGATCGCCGCGCCGACGAGCCCGCCGATCAGCGCGTGGGAGGAGCTAGAGGGCAGCCCGGCGCGCCAGGTGATCAGGTTCCAGGCGATCGCGCCGAACAGCGCGGCCAGCACCGTCTTCTCGTTGGCGAGGCCGGTGTCGATGATCCCCTTGCCGACGGTCTTGGCGACCGCCGTGGTGACGAACGCGCCGGCCAGGTTCGCGATCGCGGCGATCGCTACCGCCAGCCGCGGCGAGAGCGCGCGGGTCGAGACCGAGGTCGCGACCGCGTTCGCGGTGTCGTGGAAGCCGTTGGTGAAGTCGAAGCCGAGCGCGACGACAACCACCAAGACGAGCAGGGCGTCGTCCACCGCTCCCTACTTGTTCTTGACCACGATCGCCTCGAGCACGTCGGCCGCGTTCTCGAGCGCGTCGACCGCCTCCTCGAGCCGCTCGTGGATGTCCTTCCAGCGGATGATCACCTTCGCGTCGTCGATGTTCGCGAAGAGCTCTGCGACCGCGTCGCGCTCGAGCTGGTCGCCCTCGTCTTCGAGCTCGCGCAGCCTCGCCAGCTGGTCGGTGGAGTCCTTGAAGCCGTCGAGCCTCCGCACCGCCTGGTCGAGCTGCTCCGCCGCCTCGAGGATGACCTTCGCCTGCGACCGCGCCTTCTCGGGGACGCGCTCCACGCCCCAGGAGCCCAGGTTGTCCGCGGCCTCGTCCACGTGGTCGCAGACGTCGTCGATCGCGCCGGCGAGCCGGTACATGTCGTCGCGGTCGAACGGCGTGACGAAGGTCGAGTTCAGGAGAAGCACGACCTCGTGCGTGAGACGGTCCCCTTCGTGCTCGCGCTCCTTGATCCGGGCGATCAGCGACTCGCCGTCCTGCGGGAAGGTGTTCATCAAGTCGACGAGCAGCCGCGCGATCTCCACGGCGTTCGCGGAGGCCTGCGCGTAGAGCTGGAAGAACTCCGACTTCTGGGGGGTGAGCCGCACCACGAGCGCAGCGGCTTGTACCACGTTGCCGCGGGTGGCCGCGTCCGGACCCACTGCTACCCTGGTCGTCGGGTGGGAGAAGTCGCCGATTTCCAGGCGGATTCTGAGAAGGAGACGCCGAGGTTCGCGAACGAGGCCGAGCGCGAGTGCGCCAAGGTCCTCGACTTCTACGGCGTGCCGTGGGAGTACGAGCCGCACGTCTTCGTGCTCGAGCAGGACGAGGACGGCCGCACGACCGAGGCCTTCCGACCCGACTTCTACCTGCCCGAGCAGAACCTCTACCTCGAGATCACGGTGATGAAGCAGCGGCTCGTGACGCGCAAGAACCGGAAGCTGCGCAAGCTGCGCGAGCGCTACCCGGACGTGAAGGTCAAGCTCTTCTACAAGCGGGACATCGAGCGGCTGGCCCAGCGCTACCGGCTCGACCTGGCGTCATAGCAGCGCCAGACCCCCGTGTCGGCGACGTCTTCCTCTCGGCCGGGGAGCTCGACGCGCGCGTCGCCGAGCTCGGCGCCGACATCGCTCGCGACTACGAGGGCCGCGACCTGCTGCTCGTCTCGCTGCTGAAGGCGAGCTTCGTCTTCCTCACCGACCTCTCGCGCGCGATTCCGATCCCGCATTCGATCGACTTCGTCGAGCTGGCCGGCTACAACGGCGCCGACACCGGCGGTCACTCGCGCGTGCGGCTGCTGAAGGACACGGCGATCCCGGTCACCGGCCACGACGTGCTGCTGGTCGAGGATGTGGTCGACACCGGGCTGACGCTGAACTACCTGCGCAAGCTGTTCGACCTCCGCCGGCCCGCGAGTTTGCGCGTGGCGGCGCTGCTCGACCGGCCCTACCGGCGCCTGGTCGAGGACCTCCCGGTCGACTACGTCGGCTTCACGGTGCCCGACGAGTTCTTCGTCGGCTACGGGTTCGACGTGGACGGCCGCTGGCGGAACCTGCCGGATCTGCGGCTCGCAAAAGTTTAGACGCGCCTAAACTTTTGGCTACACTAAGGCCGTGATGGCGACACGGTCAGGCGCGGTCGCCACCGGTTCGGTCGGGGCGGCTCAGAGGGCGCTGCGCGCCCCTGCGCGCGGCTGGCGGATCCTGCCCTTCCTCGGCCCCGCCTTCGTCGCCTGCGTCGCCTACATCGACCCGGGCAACTTCGCCACGAACATCGCCGGCGGCTCGAAGTTCGGCTACACGCTCTGCTGGGTGATCCTCGCCTCGAACCTGATGGCGATGCTGATCCAGACGCTGTCGGCCAAGCTCGGGATCGCCACCGGCCGCAACCTCCCCGAGGTCTGCCGCGACAACTTCTCGAAGCGGGCGTCGACCGGCCTCTGGATCCAGGCCGAGCTGATCGCGATGGCGACCGACCTGGCCGAGTTCCTCGGTGCAGCGCTCGGCCTGCACCTGCTCTTCGGGATGGCTCTCTTCCCGGCCGCGCTGATCACCGGCGTGGTCACCTTCCTGATTCTCGGCCTCCAGCGCTTCGGCCTCCGCGCCTTCGAGGCGGTGATCGCCGGCTTCGTCGCGGTGATCGGCGCGTGCTACCTGGCCGAGCTCTACTTCGCGCATCCGCCGCTGGGCACGGTCGCGCTGCACTCGGTCAAGCCGCAGTTCGCCGGCAGCGAGTCGGTGCTGCTCGCGGTCGGGATCCTCGGCGCCACGGTGATGCCGCACGTGATCTACCTCCACTCCGCGCTGACGCAGAACCGCGTCGTCCCGAGGAACGACGCCGAGGCCCGCCGGCTCTATCGCTACACGAGGATCGACGTCGTGATCGCGATGTCGATCGCAGGCCTGATCAACATGGCAATGCTCGTCGTGGCTGCGACGGTCTTCTACGGCTCGGGCATTCTGGACGTGGCCTCGCTCGAGACCGCCCACAAGACGCTGGAGCCGATCCTCGGCAGCGCGTCGAGCACGCTCTTCGCGCTCGCGCTGCTCGCCTCCGGACTCTCGAGCTCGACGGTGGGCACGCTCGCGGGCCAGGTCGTGATGCAGGGATTCATCCAGCGGCAGATCCCGATCTTCGTCCGCCGGCTGGTGACGATGCTGCCCGCCCTGGTCGTTGCGGCGATCGGGCTGAACCCGACGAAGACGCTCGTCGTCAGCCAGGTCGTGCTCTCGTTCGGGATCCCCTTCGCCCTGATCCCGCTCGTCTGGTTCACCAGCCGCCGCACGCTGATGGGCGCGCTCGTCAACGCGAGGACGACGACCGCCGTGGCGGCAATCGTCGCGGCGCTGATCTCGGGCCTGAACCTCTTCCTGCTCGGCCAGACCTTCGGACTGTTCTAGAGGTAGCCGAGCGGGTCGACGGGCGCGCCATTGATCCGCACCTCGAAGTGCAGGTGCGGGCCGAAGCAGTGCCCGGTGCAGCCGACGTAGCCGATCGTCTGGCCCTGCGAGACGACCTGGCCGACGGAGACGGCGATCGACGACTGGTGCCCGTACGCGGTCGAGATCCCGCGGCCGTGGTCGATCGCGACGAGGTTCCCGTACCCCGACATCCAGCCCGCGTACACGACGCGGCCGGACGCGGCGGCGTGGATCGGCGTGCCGTAGCCGACCGCGATGTCGATCCCCTCGTGCATCCGTCCCCAGCGCCAGCCGAACGGGCTCGCCACGGGGCCGTTGACGGGCCAGATGAAGCCCGCCGCCGACGGGGTCGTGTCGCCGGGCGAGTACGAGTACGCCGACTGCGCCGAGCGGATGCGCGAGGCGAGCGCGGCGCTTGCGGCCTGCAGACCGGCGGCCTCGTGCAGATACTCCGCCTTCGCATCCTTGACGTTGCTGAGCGCGCTGCGCTTGGCGACCCGCGCGGCCGCGAGGCGGCTCTCGCTGGCCAATAGCTGGTCCTGCAGGTTGCGTACCTGATTCGTGCGGATCGCGATCGTCCGGAGCTCGGCGGCCACGAGCGCCCGGAAGCGCTTCGTGTGCGCGCGCTGGACGCGGACGCGCTCCCTGGCGGTGCCGACCTGCCCGGCGATCGAGCGGTCCTGCTCGTCGAGTGAGTCGACGACCTGCGCGGCATCGATCAGGTCGGTCACGCTCTTCGAGCCGAACAGCACCTCGAGCGAGCTCGGCTCGCCGTTCTCGTACAGGTCGACGAGGCGGTTCCCGAGCCGGTCCATGAGCGCCTGGTACTCGCCGCGGTAGAAGTGGAAGCGGCTCGTCTGCAGCTTGAAGAGCTCGGTCAGCCGGTCGAGCTTCTCCTGGTGCAGATCGAGGTCGCGTTGCAGCGGCCGAAGCTGGCTGGCGACGACGCCGACCTGCGCATCGAGCGAGCGGATCTGGCCGTTGACCGTCGCGATCTGGCCGGCCAGCGTCCGCTCCCGCTGCTGGGCCCACGCGATCTTCGCCTGCACGCGCTGAAGTCGTGTGTCGATCGCCTGCTTGCGGCTCGCGACATCGCCGCTGGCCGAGGTCGCCGAGACGGCCGCGAGGGCCAGAACAAGTGGAAAGAGTCGCCGAAAGCGCATCGGACGTGACTTCGTCAGGTCGGCGGGCGTCCCTGCCCGCGAGGGGCTATTGCGGCGTCGGCGGCGGGCTGGGAGCCGGGGTCGGCTCGGGTACGTGTGCCGGCCCCGGCGGCTCGGACGGCTCCGGCGTCGGCTCCGGCACGGGAACGGGCTGCGGGGGCGGGCTCGGCTCCGGGAACGGGTCCGGCGACGGCGCCGGGGGCTCCACCTGCGTGGGTTGCACCTGGAGCTGCGCGCGCTGAATCCGCTCCATGGCGTCTGCGGCTGTTCGCTCCATCTCCTCCTCCTTCGCGCTGACAAGCCCGTCGAGCTCTGCCATCCGCCCGCGGGCCGTTTCGGTCCCTTCCTCGTCGTCAGCGTACACCGCCTCGCCCAGAACCCTGGCGCACTCGGCCCTCTGCGCCAGCAGATGGGCCAGATCGCGCCGCAGCCGGTAGAGCTCGACGCGGGCCGTCGAGTGGACGGTCATGGACTCCACCGCGTAGCCGGTGCTCTCACGCAATGCGCGGAACACGGGCGCCAGGGCCTTCGCCGGGCGGAACACGCCGAAGTACCGCGGCCGGACCGTGTCGTACGCGACCGGCACTTGGCCGGTCTCGTCCGGCGGCACATCCTCGACGGCCGTCTCGCCCGGCCCGGCGCCGACACGGGCGCCGCACTCCGGGCAGAAGCGGCTGCCGTCCGGCAGCGCCGAGCCGCAGTTCCGACAGCTAGCGGCCGGCATGCACCTGCTCGCGCTCACGCTTCGGATCGAGCGCGCGCAAGGCCTCGGCGGCGCGGCGGCGCATCGGCCCTACCTGGGCGCGGTAGTCGTCGTCCGAGACTTTCCCCGTGCGGTGGTCGAACTCGAGCTCCTTCAGCGCCGCCAGCGCGCGGTCACGCTCCTCCGCGAGGGCGATCCGTTCCCGCTCGAATTCGGCGGGCTGGTCGAGACGGTCGTCGGCCGGGCCGGGATCGCGCAGGAACGGAGCGGCGACGAGGAGCACGCACGCGACCGCGAGCAGCGCCCCCAGCGCGAGCCACATCAGCTCTTCGAGCGCGCGGGGGCGTACTTGGACGGGCACTTCGTCACCAGGGTGTTTGCCTTGGCGACGAAGGTTCCGTGCGCGTAGCGGCCGTCGACGATCACCTCACGGCCGAGCTTGAACTGGTCGGGCACGCTGCCCCGGTAGACGACCGGGACGCTCGCGTGCCCGTTGCGGTCCGCGACGCGGAAGCGCAGACCGTCCTTTGCGTAACCCGCGCCGTGCACCGGCCCGACGACGCGACCGTAGAGCGAGACCACGCCCTTGTGCCCCTGCACCTGGCTGGGCGAGTACTGCGCGGTGCGGCCGCCGGCGATCGAGACGTAGAGCAGGAAGACCGCGAGCACCGCTGCGACCGACAGCGCGAGGACGAGACGGACGGAACGCGGGTTCCGGGCCACCCCAGGATTGTACGGACGGCTCTTAGCGCTCGCGCGCGGGCTCGGTCTTGCGGCTCGGGATCCGGTAGCCGTGCTCTTCGCAGAGGCTGCCGGGGTTGTCCTCGGTGAGCGCGTCGCAGTAACCCTTGCCGTAGGCCGCGCGCATGAACGCCGCGACTACCTCGAGGTTCCACTCGCCGATGTCGGCGGCCTCGCGCCAGAGGTCGGCCAGGCGGAGGTCGATGTCGAGCTCGAGCAGATCGATGCGGGAAGGTCGCTTAGCCATGGCGCGAAGGTAGCCGGGGCGTCGGACGGCATACGATTCTCGGATGGGAAAGATCCGCTTCGGCCCGGCGCGTGTGCCATCCCGTGAGAGCCCGCAGGCGGCGATCGAGCTGCTCCAAGAGCGCGGGTTCGACGCCTGCGAGATCGACTTCGAGGGCAAGTTCTGGATGGACTACGACTGGGCGGGCGAGTTCGGCCGGCTCGCCCAGCAAGCGAAGATCGCGCTCTCCGTTCACGCTCCGATCGCCGGCTTCATGGGCCACGCCGAGCGCGGTAAGAAGCTGAACATGGCCACCGGGATGCTCGACCATTCCGCGGGCGTCGCCAAGGCGGCCGGGGCCGAGCTGGTCGTCTTCCATCCCGGCTTCCTGCTTGGGCGCACGCGCGAGGCCGCGATCGACTCGATCGTCGAGCAGCTCGGCGAGCTGCGCGAGCGGCTCGAGGGGAAGGACCGGGCGGTGCCGTTCGGGATCGAGGTGATGGGCCGCGTGCGCGAGATCGGCAGCCTCGACGACGTGCTCGAGATCTCGGGGCGCCTCGACTGGGTCCGCCCCGTGCTCGACTTCGCGCACATGCACGCGACGAGCGACGGCGCCTTCACCGACGTCGAGGCGTTCGCCGTCGCACTCGAGGGCGCTGACGAGGTGCTCGAGCCGGGCGCGCCGTTCCACATCCACTTCTCCGACATCGCCTTCGCGAACCGCAACGAGACGAAGCACCTGCCCTACGGCGAGGGCACGCTGCGCGCCGAGCCGCTCAGGCAGGCGCTGCGGAAGTTCCGCCGGACGGCGACGGTGATCTCCGAGTCGCCCGACCTCGAGTCGAGCCTCGCGATTCAGGCGGTGCTGGCTTCGGCCAGGACGCCTTCACGGCGAGCGTCCAGCTCCGCGGCCTCGTCCTCGCGGCCCCGGTCGCGCAGGAACTGAGTCAGCGCCTGCAGGATCTCGCACTGGATCAAGCGCAACTCGGTCGGCGCGATCGTCTCGTACGCCTGGCGTAGGAGCTCCTCGGCCTCGTCGTCACGACCCTGCGCCGCGCGCACGAGTCCGAGGGACATCGACGTCGTGGCCAGCGAGCTGACGTCGTGCGGACCGACCGTCTCGCGGGCGGCCAGTGCGAATCGCTCCGCCTCGTCGACGCGCCCTTCCGCCACGAGGAGCTGTGCGAGCGAGCGCTGCGTCTCGCAGAGAGTCGCGCGGTCTTCCAGCGGCCCAAGGATCCGGATCGACTCCCGGAAGAGCCGCTCGGCCCTCGCGATGTCGCCCTTGTGCCGCGCCGTCCAGGCGGCGAAGTTCAGCGTCCGACCGAGCGACCATGCGGCGCCGGCCTCGGCCAGGTGCTCGCGCGCCGCCTCGAGCGCGGCTTCGGCGTCGTCGAGCTCGCGCCGCTGCAGGTGCAGCTGGCCGGCGAAGCGTAGGGCCCGGCCTCGGGCCTCGGCGCTGCCGCTCTCCTCGGCGAGCAAGATCGCCTGCTCGACGAGCGGCGCCGCCCGGTCGAGCTCGAGCCGCGCGAGGTAGACGCTCGCCAGCTCGTCCGCGGCCTCGCTCTCGAAGCCCTTGTGCTCGCTGGCGCGCGCGAGCTCGAGCGCCTCGAGCATCACCTGCTCCTCCTTGGCGAGGTCGCCGCGCATCCATGCGATCGTCGAGCGCGCCCGGAGTGCGCGATAGCGGCCGTTGTGATCGTCCGGGTCGAAGACCTCGAGCGCGTTGTCGATCATCTCCTCGGCGGCACTGACGTCGGCCTCGCGCAGCACGGCCGCCTCGGCTAGCGTCACGAGGGCACGGCCCTGGGTCCAGCCGTCGCCCTCGGCGATCGCCGCGGCGAGGACCTCTTCCATCTCGCGCGACACGGCAGGCAGGTCGCTGAGGCGGTCGGCCGCACGCGCCGCGAGGTAGCGGCGGCGCAACGTCGGCTCGAGCTCGAGCGCGCGGACGAAGTGCTGGCGCCCTGTGCGGTTCGCCTCGCGGGCAAAGGCGCGCAGGCCGGCCTCGGTGAGCGCCTCCGCGGCCTCGCGTTGCAGCTCGGCCGGTGCAGCCCCGTCGAGCTCGGCGAGCAGAGCCGTGGCGCGGTCGAGGTGGTACGCGCGGATCTCGAGCAACTCCTCCCCCGCGCGCTCCTTCAGCCATTCGGCGAAGCGCGCGTGGTGCTCTGCGCGGGCCGACTTGGACAGGCCGCTGTAAGCGACCTCGCGGATCAGGACGTGCTTGAACTTGTAGGCGTTCTCGCCGCGGATCGAGGAGCGCTCCTCGTCGAGCACGAACTCGCGCAGGCGGAGGTCGTCGAGCGGCGCCTCGAGGGAGTCGAACTCCGGCGCGAGATGCTCGAGCGCACCCTCCCAGAAGGTCCGCCCGATCACGGCGGCGCGCTGGAGCAGCGTCTTCGCCTCGGGGGCGAGCCGGTCGATGCGCGCGGCGATCAGTGCCTGCAACGTGTCCGGGATCCGCCCGATGCCGTCCGAGCCCTCCTCGGCCAGCATGCGCACCGTCTCCTCGACGAACAGCGGGTTGCCCTCGGTCTTGGCGAGGACGGCTTGCCGCTCGGACGGGTCAAGCTCGCCGCCGAGCGCGTCGATCAGCTCCTCGCTCTCGCTCGAGCCGAGCGGCTCGAGCTCGATCGAGGTCGCGCGCACGCGGCCCCCGCCCCAGCCAGGGCGGATGTCGAGCAGCTCGGGCCGGGCCAGCGTGACCACGAGCAACGGCGCCTCTCGAACCCACGTGACGAGGTGCTCGATCAGCTCGAGCAGCGGCTCCTCGGCCCAGTGGATGTCCTCGAAGACGAGCACGAGCGGCTGCTCCTGCGCGAGCCGTTGGGCCCACTCGCGGCCGGCCCAGGCGATCTCCTGCTGGCTGCGCTCGGCCTGCACCGCCTCGAGCACGCCGGACGCGAGGCCGAGCAGGTCGGCCACCACCTCGTCCTCGCAGAACGAGCGGAGCTTCTCGATCGCGACGTCGAGCGGGTCGTCGTCGACGATTCCGGCCGCGCACTTGACCATCTCGGCGAGCGGCCAGTAGGTGACGCCCTCGCCGTAGGGCAGGCTGCGGCCGGAGAGCACCGTTGCGCCCTCGAGCGACTGGCTGAACTCGTGCGCCAGCCGGCTCTTGCCGACGCCGGCCTCGCCGTAGATCGTGAATAGATGGGCCCGCCGGTCGCGCAGCGCGCGGTCGAAGGTGTTCTGCAACAGCTCAAGCTCGGAGTCGCGCCCGACCAGAGGAGCCTGCTGCATCTGGCGGGTCGAGTCGGTCTTGACGCTCAGTGCGCGCCAGACCCAGATCTCTCGCCCGAGGCCCTTCAGCTCCACCGGCCCCACGTCCTCGACGACGACCCGGTTGAGCGTCAGCCGCTGCGCGCCCGGGCCGAGGAGGACCTGCCCTGGCTCAGCCGACTGCTGCAGCCGCGCTGCGACGTTGACCGCCTCGCCCGTCGCGAACGTCGAGTCGCTGTCGTCGGCCACGACCTCGCCTGACTCGATCCCGATCCGCGCCTCGAGCTCCAGCTCGTGGACGGTCTCGAGAATCGAGAGCCCGGCGCGAACCGCGCGCTCGGCGTCGTCCTCGTGCGCCTGCGGAATCCCGAACGCCGCCATCACCGCGTCGCCCGCGAACTTCTCCACGATCCCGCCGTGGGTGGTCACGCAGCGCGAGACGCGCTCGAAGTACGCCTGCACGCGGCGCCGTACCACCTCCGGGTCGGAGCCGGTGACGAGCGACGTCGAGTCGACGAGATCGACGAACAGGACCGTGGCGAGCTTGCGTTCCATGCCTCAAGTGTATGAACGAACGAGGCCGGTTTCGCCTTCCAGATCCGAATCGACGTCGACCTCCTGATCGACGAGACGGCGGCCATCCGGTCGCCCTCTCTCGTACCATCGGCGCATGCTGGACCCGAAGGCATTCAAGGCCTACGACGTGCGCGGGATCTATCCGTCCGACCTCGACGAGGACGGCGCGCGGGCGATCGGGCGGGCCTTCATAGAAGTCTTCGAGCCGAAGCGCATCGCGGTCGGGCACGACATGCGCGTGTCCTCGCCGTCGATGGCGGAGGCGCTGATCGCCGGCGCCTCGAGCGCGGGCGCCGAGGTGCTCGAGCTCGGTCTCGTCGGTACGGAGATGGTCTATTTCGCGGTCGGCGAGCTCGAGCTCGACGGTGGAATTGCGGTCACCGCCTCGCACAACCCGAAGGAGTACACCGGCATGAAGATCGTCCGGGAGGGCGCGCTGCCCGTCGGGGGTGAATCCGGCCTGCTGGAGATCCGCGACCGGGCCA
>JBIOZO010000240.1:0-2854 GCA_044871215.1 Gaiellaceae bacterium
CGATCACGGGCGCGAGCAGGTCGAGCACCACGACCTCGGCGTTCGAGCGCCGGGCGAGGATCCCCACCAGCCCGAGGTGGTCGATGTGCTGGTGGGTGACGAAGATCCGCTCGAGGTCCTCGATGCGCCGGCCGAGCGCCCCCAGCGAGCGCTCGAGCTCGTCGAGGGCCTTGCCGGAGTTCGGCCCGCAGTCGACCAGCGTGAGCGGGTCGTCGTCGATCAGGTAGCAGTTGACCCGGCCCACGGCGAACGGGGTGTGGATCGGCAGGCAGTGGATCCCGTCCAGCGCGGTCACGACCGGATCACGGCCAGGACCTCGTCGCGCCGGCGCTCCATGTCCGCCTCGGAGACCAGGCTCTCGAGGCACAGGCGCAGCAGCGGCTCGGTGTTGGACGGCCGTACGTTGAAGTGCCAGTCCTCGTAGTCGATCGACAGGCCGTCGAGGTGCGAGTGCTCGGCGTCCGCGTAGCGGTCGGCCAGCTCGGCGAGCACGCGCGCGGGGTCGGCGACCTGTGAGTTGATCTCGCCCGAGATGAAGTAGTTCGAGCGATACGGCGCCAGCAGGTCGCTCATCGGGCGGCCGTCGACGCCGAGCAGCTCGAGGATCAGCAGCGCCGGGATCGTGCCCGAATCGGCGTTGTAGAAGTCGGCGAAGTAGAAGTGGCCGGAGACCTCGCCGCCGAAGACCGCGCCCTCGTCGCGCATGCGGCGCTTGAAGAACGCGTGCCCGGCGCGGTTGACGTGGGCGCGGCCCCCGCAGCGCGCCACCGTGTCGGCCACGGCGCGCGAGGCGCGGACGTCGTAGAGCACGTCGCCCCCCGGGTGCGTGCGAAGGATCGACTCGGCGAGCAGCGCGGTGAGGAAGTCACCGTCGACGAAGCGGCCGGTCTCGTCGATGAAGAAGCAGCGGTCGGCGTCGCCGTCCCAGGCGATCCCGAGGTCCGCGCGCTCCGCGCGCACCTTCTCGATGACGAAGCGGCGGTTCTCGGGGAGCAGCGGGTTGGGCTCGTGGTCGGGGAACTCGCCGTCGGGCTCCCAGTAAGTGGGGACGAGCTCCAGCGCGTCGAGCTGCTCGAGGATCGGCCCGACCATCGGCCCGGCCATCCCGTTGCCCCCGTCGAGCACGACCTTCAGCGGCCGGATCCGCGCCGGGTCGATCAGCTCGAGCGCGCGGGCCTGGAACTCGGCGTAGACGTCGACGTCCTCGATCCGGCCCACCCGTCCCGCCGGCTGGCCGAGCCCCTCCTCGACGAGGCGCCGCACCTCGCCGATGCCGCTGTCGCCCGACAGCGCCAGCGCGCCGCGCTCGACGAGCTTCGCGCCGGTGTAGGCCTTGGGGTTGTGCGAGGCGGTGCACATCAGCCCGCCGTCGAGATCGCGCGAGCCGACGAGGTAGTAGAGCATCTCGGTGCCGACCATCCCCGCGTCGAGCACATCCGCCCCCTCGGCCGCCATGCCGTCGCGGTAGCGCGCCGCCAGCTCGGGCGCGGTCAGGCGCATGTCGCGGCCGAGGCCGATGCGCAACTCGCTCGCCGGCCGGCCCGCCATGCCTGCGAGCACGCGCGCGAACGCGCGCCCGATGACCTCGGCGACGTCGCCGTCGATCTGCTCGCCGTAGAGCCCGCGAACGTCGTAGGCCTTGAAGATCTCCGGAGGAGCCATGCTCGGCATGGGTGGGGGAGGATAAGGCCGTCCGGCCGGTCAAGGGCGGCCGGAGGCCGACCAGTCCCCTCGGGACGCCCCGCGGAGGTAACTATCCTCTCGCGCCCATTGGCCCCACCACGCGGAAAGGGCGACGCCAAGGTCATCGTCGTGATGCCGGCGCACAACGCTGGGCAGACGCTCGAGCGGACGGTCGAGGCGATCCCCGACGAGTGGGTCGACGAGATCATCCTGGTCGACGACAGCTCGACCGACAACACCGTCGACCTTGCGCGCAGGCTGCCGCTGCATGTGGTCTGGCACCCGCACAACGTCGGCTACGGCGGCAACCAGAAGACCTGCTACCTGCAGGCGCTCCAGCGCGACGCCGACGTGATCGTGATGCTGCATCCCGACGGCCAGTACGAGCCGTCGATCATCGGTGAGCTGGTGGCGCCGATCGCCGCGGGCGAGGCCGACGTCGTGCTCGGTTCTCGCTTCCTCATCCCAGGCGGCGCGATCGCCGGCGGCATGCCGCGCTGGAAGTGGGCGGCCAACCGGGTGCTCACGACGCTCGAGAACCAGCTGATGGGCACCGACCTCTCCGAGCTGCACACCGGATACCGCGCCTTCTCGCGCGACGTCCTGCTGTCGGTGCCGTTCCTGCGCAACTCGCTGGACTTCGCGTTCGACTCCGAGCTGCTGATGCAGGCCGCGTACTTCGGCTTTCGCTTCCACGAGGTTCCCTGCCAGACGAAGTACTTCGACGAGGCCAGCTCGGTCTCGTTGCGCCAGGGCATCGTCTACGGCGTCAAGACGCTGTGGGCGGGCTCCCGCCTCGTCCTGCACCGCCGGGGTGTCTGGCGCTCGCGCAGGTTCATGCGCTGAGCGAACTCCTAGAATCGGATCCCATGGCCGGACACTCCAAGTGGGCGGGGATCAAGCACAAGAAGGCGATCGTCGACGCGCGCCGCGGCAAGCTCTTCACGAAGCTCGCCCGCGCGATCACGGTGGCCGCCAAGGAGGGCGGTGGCGATCCCGAAGGCAACCCCGCGCTCGCGCTGGCGATCCAGAAGGCCAAGGACGCCTCGATGCCCAAGGACAACATCGAGCGGGCGATCGCCAAGGGCACCGGCGAGGGGACCGACGCGGATGCGCTGGAGACGGTCGTCTACGAGGGCTACGGCCCCGGCGGCGTCGCGATCATGATCGA
>JBIOZO010000241.1:0-4583 GCA_044871215.1 Gaiellaceae bacterium
GAGCGCCTCGCCACGGAGATCCGCCACCTCCAGCGCACCGAGGTGCGCGAGGTCGAGGAGCCGTTTCGCTCGGGCCAGAAGGGGTCGAGCGCGATGCCGCACAAGCGCAACCCGATCAACTCCGAGCGCCTCACGGGGCTCGCGCGGGTCCTGCGCGGCTACGCCCAGACCGGCCTGGAGAACGTCGCGCTGTGGCACGAGCGCGACATCTCGCACTCCGGCGCCGAGCGCGTGGTGCTGCCCGACGCGACGATCCTGCTCGACTACATGCAGCACCTGGCGCTGCGCGTCGTGCGCGGCATGACCGTCCACGCGGACCGCATGCGGACGAACCTCGAGCTCACGTGCGGCGCGCTGTTCTCCCAGCGCGTGCTGCTCGCGCTCGTCGCACAGGGCCGGGCGCGCGACGACGCGTATCGTGTGGTGCAGCGACTTGCCCAGCAGGCGTGGGACACGCAGACGCCGCTGCGGAACCTGATCGCGGGGGAGCCGGGCCTGGAGGGGCTCGACCTCGACGCGATCTTCGACTATGGACACTACGTGCGCCACGTCCCGGAGGTCCTGGCGCGCCTGGAGGAGGTCCCACCGGCATGACCGCACCGCTGCTGATTCACGCCGACACCGAGCGCTCGGCCGATCTCTTCCACGCGATCCCGTTCACGATCATCGACCCGTTCCTCTACGCCGAGTGGGAGGACCGCCGCGCCGCCGTGATCAGCGTGCTCGACGGCGACAAGGTGCGCGACGCCGGCGTCGAGGTCTTCGACCCGAGCCGGTTCGGCAACGACGAGCTGCTTGCTCGAGGCCTCTCGCGCCTCGAGGTCGACATCGAGGTGACGGTGCGCGCGTGCCGCGAGTGGGGGATGGAGAAGGCGGTCGTGCCGCCGGAGTTCCCGCTCGCCTACGGCGACGCGCTGCGCGCCGGCGGCGTCGAGCTCGAGATCGACGCCGAGCGCTTCGCGCTGCGCCGGCGCGTCAAGACCGCCGCGCAGCTCGACGGGATCCGCCGCGCGCAGAAGGCCGCCGACGCGGCGATGGCCGAGGCGGCGAGCCTCATCCACGCGCTGCCGGAGGGCCTCTCGTGCGAGCGCGTGCGCGCGGCGATGGTCGACGTCTGCGACGAGCTCGCCTGCGACCTGCCGCCCGACGTGATCGTGTCGCACGGCGCGCAGTCGGCGGTCGGCCACGAGTCGGGCTTCGGCGAGATCTCGCCGGGTGAGCCGGTGGTCGTCGACATCTGGCCGCGCGACCGGATCTCCAAGTGCTGGGCGGACATGACGCGCACGTTCGTGGCCGGAGGCGGCGAGCCGGACGGCGAGCTGCGCCAGTACTGGGAGCTCACGCGCTCGTCGCTCCAGACGGTCACCGGAATGGTCCGCGCGGGCGCCGACTGCCGCGCCATCTACGACGCGTCGTGCGAGCCGTTCGAGGCGGCCGGCCAGCCCACGCAGCGCACGAAGGAGCCCGGCAAGCCGCTGACCAACGGCTACTACCACGGGCTCGGGCACGGCGTCGGGCTCGAGATCCACGAGCGTCCCGGGCTCGGCCGCAGCCCCGACACGCTGCTGGCCGGCGACGTGATCACGCTCGAGCCCGGGTGCTACCGGCCGGGGTTCGGCGGTGTGCGCCTCGAGGACATCGTGGTCGTGACGCAGACCGGTCACGAGCTCTTGACGGACTTTCCGTACGAGCTCTGATCGGAAACCGGTTGCCGCCCACCCCGCTGCTAGCCTCGGCCGCGTGACGACCTCCTCGCTCGACCTTCCCCTCATCGCCCAGGGCAAGGTCCGCGAGATGTACGACCTGGGGGACGACCTGCTGATGGTCGCCTCGGATCGCATCTCGACCTACGACGTCGTCCACCCCACGCCCGTCCCCGACAAGGGGCGGGTGCTGACAGGCCTGTCGGTCCTGTGGTTCGCGCTGACGCAGGAGATCGTCCCCAACCACTTCCTCTCGGCGACCGACGGGGTCCCCGAGGCGGTGCGGGGGCGCGCCCTGCGCGTGCGGCGGCTGCAGATGCTGCCGGTCGAGTGCGTCGTGCGCGGCTATCTGTCGGGCTCGGGGTGGAAGGACTACCAGCGCGACGGCCGGGTCTCCGGCGTCGAGCTACCGCCCGGCCTGCGTGAGTCGGACCGCCTGCCGGCGCCGATCTTCACGCCCTCGACGAAGGCCGAGGTCGGCCATGACGAGGCGATCGACCTGGCCGGCGCCGCCGAGCTCGTCGGCTCCGCCGAGCTCGCCGAGCGCCTGCGTGACGTGTCGATCGCGGTGTACTCGGCGGTCGCCGAGCATGCGCTGGCGCGCGGCGTGATCCTGGCTGACACGAAGTTCGAGTTCGGGTTCGACGGCGACGGCGTCCTGCGGCTCGGCGACGAGGTCTGCACGCCCGACTCGTCGCGCTTCTGGCCGGCCGACGAGTACGAGGCAGGCCGCGGCCAGGCGTCGTTCGACAAGCAGTACGTCCGCGACTGGGCCGCGGGAACGGGGTGGGACAAGAGCCCGCCGGCGCCGGCGATCCCGGACGAAGTGGTGGCGCAGACGCGCGAGCGCTACGTGCGCGCCTACGAGCTGCTCGCCGGCGTGCCGTTCGAGGCGTGGGTGGAGCGCACGGCGTGAGGGCGCGCGTCCTCATCCGGCCCAAGGCGGGGATCCTCGACCCGCAGGGCCAGGCGGTCGAGCGCGCGCTTCCGGCGCTGGGCTTCGAGGGCGTGCGCCACGTGCACGTCGGGCGGTTGGTGGAGCTCGAGGTCGAGGATCCGGCGCGGCTGCCCGAGATGTGCGAGCGCCTGCTCGCCAACCCGCTCATCGAGGACTACGAGATTCAGGCCGAGCCCCTTCCGGCGGGCGCGTGAAGTTCGGCGTCGTCCGCTTCCCCGGCTCCTGCGACGACGTCGACGCCCTGCTTGCCGCACGCCGCGTCGGCGAGGCGGAGCTGTTGTGGCACGCCGACCCTGATCTGAAGGCCGTCGACGCGGTCATCGTCCCCGGGGGCTTCTCCTACGGCGACTACCTGCGCTGTGGCGCGATCGCCCGCTTCGCCCCGGTCATGGTCGAGGTCGAGCGCTTCGCGCGGCGCGGCGGGCTCGTGCTCGGGATCTGCAACGGCTTCCAGGTGCTGTGCGAGGCCGGGCTGCTGCCGGGCGCGCTGCTGCCGAACCTCTCGCTGCGGTTCGTCTGTCGCCAGGTGCAGTTGCAGGTGGCGGGCTCGCGGTCGCCGTGGCTGCGCGGGATCCGCGATCCGCTGTCGATCCCCTGCAAGCACACGACCGGCCGCTACTGGGCGCCGGACCCGGTGCTCGACGAGCTCGAGGCCAACGGTCAGGTCGCGCTGCGCTACGCGCCGGGGCACAACTTCAACGGCTCGGCGCGCGACATCGCGGGCGTCACCAACGCCGCGGGCAACGTGCTCGGGCTGATGCCGCACCCGGAGCACGCGGTCGACCTGCTGACCGGCTCGGCCGACGGGCTGCGGCTGTTCGAGGCGGCGGCCGCGTGATCGCCGACCGCCATCGCGAGCTCGGGCTGACGGACGCCGAGTACGAGGAGATCGTCGAGAAGCTCGGGCGCACGCCCAACGAGGTCGAGCTGGCGATGTTCAGCCTGATGTGGTCCGAGCACTGTGGCTACAAGCACTCCAAGCGGCTGCTCAAGACGTTGCCGGTCGAGGGCGGCCGGCTCGTGCTCGGCCCGGGCGAGAACGCGGGCGCCGTTGCGGTCGGGGACCTCGCGGTCGCGTTCAAGGTCGAGTCGCACAACCACCCGAGCGCGGTCGAGCCGTTCCAGGGCGCCGCGACCGGCGTCGGCGGGATCCTGCGCGACGTCTTCGCGATCGGCGCCCGCCCGATCGCGATCCTGGACTCCCTGCGCTTCGGGGAGCCCTCGCGCTCGCCACGGTCTCGCTATCTGCTCGAGCACGCGGTGGCGGGCATCGGGCACTACGGCAACTCGATCGGCGTCGCGACGGTGGGAGGCGAGGTCTACTTCGAGTCGGCCTACGAGCAGAACTGCCTGATCAACGCGATGTGCGTCGGGCTGATCGAGCGCTCGCGGCTGATCCGCAGCGCCGCCGCCGGCGTGGGGAACGTCGTCGTCCTGTTCGGCGCGCGCACTGGTCGCGACGGGATCGGGGGCGCGTCGGTGCTCGCGTCCGCGGAGCTCGACGAGGCCGACGCGGCGAAGCGCCCCTCGGTGCAGATCGGCGATCCGTTCGAGGAGAAGAAGCTGCTCGAGTGCTCGCTCGAGCTCCTCGAGCGGGGGCTGCTGGTCGCGCTGCAGGACCTCGGCGCGGCCGGGCTGACCTCTTCGTCGTCGGAGATGGCGTCCAAGGGCGGCCTCGGGATCGATCTCGACGTGCGCCGGGTGCCGCTGCGCGAGGCCGACATGGAGCCGTTCGAGATCATGGTCTCCGAGTCCCAGGAGCGGATGCTCTGCGTGGTCGAGCCCGCGCGCGTGGACGAGGTGCTCGCCGTCTGCGCGCGCTGGGAGGTCAACGCGACCGCGATCGGCGAGGTCACCGACAGCGGCCGGATGCGCGTGTTCGACGGCGAGTCGCTGGTGGGGGACATGCCCGTCGGCGCGCT
>JBIOZO010000242.1:0-2565 GCA_044871215.1 Gaiellaceae bacterium
GCGATCAGTCGGCCGAAGTCGAGCACGTGCACCCGGTCGGCGACGCTCATCACGAGGCCCATGTGATGCTCGACGAGGAGCAGGGTGAGCTCGAAGTCCTTGCGCAGGTTGCGGATCAGGTCGCCGAGCTGCTCGACCTCCTCGTGGTTGAGGCCGCCGGCGGGCTCGTCGAGCAGCAGCAGCCGCGGGCCTGCGGCGAGCGCGCGGGCCAGCTCGACCCGCTTGCGGGTCCCGTACGAGAGCTGGGCCGCCTGGCGGTGTGCGAGGGGCGAAAGGGCGACGTAGGCGAGGAGCTCTCGGGCGCTGCGGCCGCGGCGCGCGTGACGCCCGACGAGCACGTGCTCGAGGACGGTCATCGAGCCGAACAGCTCGACGTTCTGGAACGTGCGCGCGATCCCGCGGCGGACCACTTTGTGCGGCGGCGTGCCGAGCAGGCTCTCGCCGTCGAAGACGATCTCGCCCGCGTCGGGCGCGTAGAGGCGCGTGATCAGGTTGAAGAGCGTCGTCTTGCCGGCGCCGTTCGGGCCGATCAGGCCGACGATCTCGCCCTCGCCCACGTCCAGCGTGACGTCGTCGACGGCGACGACCCCACCGAAGCGCCGGGTCACGTGCTCCACCGAGAGCAGGGCCACGCCCGGATCGTAAAAGGAGGCGATTTAGAGCGCGGCGGCCTCGGTCACCGGCGCCTGGCAGGCGAAGCGCTCGCAGACGTAGACGGCGGGGGCGCCGTCGACGTCTGTTTTGCCCTCGAGGAGGGGCACGCCCTCGGCCGGGCCGAACGCGACGACGGCGTTCGGGTCGAACGGCTTCAGCGCAGCTTGGGCCACCTCGCTCTCGGGCGGGCCGACCACCGCGAGCTCCCGGGGGGTGGCGAGGTATAGGTCGAGCGCGTTCAGCGCCCAGGCGAACTCGGTCGGGCCGCGGCCGAGGCCCTCACCGAACAGGCGCAGCACACCGGCCGCGCGGCGCTCGAGCTCGTCGTCGCCCCAGATCCGAGCCAGCCGCAGGAGCACGTACGCGAGCATCGAGTTGCCCGACGGCACCGGGTGGTCGTACAGCTCCTTCCGCCGTGCGACCAGCTGCTCCCCCTCCGCCGGTGCGAGGAAGAAACCGCCGCGCTCGTCGTCGGCGAACAGCTCGATTGCGAGCAGCGCCACCCGCCGCGACTCCTCGAGCCAGCGCAGCTCGCCCCTCGCCACGTGCAGCTCGTAGAGCCCGTGCGCGACGTTGGCGTAGTCGTCGAGGAAGCCCGGGCCGCTCGCCTTGCCTTCGCGCACGCTGCGGACGAGACGCCCCTCCCGCGACATCGGGCCGAGCAGGTACTCGCCGAGCGCGGTGGCCTCGTCCAACCAATCCGGCCGCTCGAGCCGACGCCCGGCTTCGGCCAGTGCCGCGAGGGCCAGGCCGTTCCACGAGGCGATCGCCTTGTCGTCGAGACCCGGCTGCGGCCGCTCCGCGCGGATCGAGAGGAGGCGCGCCCGCGTCTCCGGGTCGAGCGAGCCGCGCAGCACGAAGCGGCCGTCCTCGAACGGCTCGAACAGCTCCTCCGGCGCACCCTCGCCCTGCGCCCAGGTGTACGTCAGCCCCTCGACGCCCTCGGTGTCTGCATCCTGCGAGGAGGCGAAGCCGCCGCTCGGAAGGCGTAGGTCGCGAAGCAGGTACTCGACGGTCTCCTCGACCACCTCGCGGTAGCGCTCCGTGCCGGTCACGAGCCACGCGTGCAGGTAAGCCGGAACGAGCAGCGCGTTGTCGTAGAGCATCTTCTCGAAGTGCGGGACAAGCCAGCGCTCGTCGACCGAGTAGCGGTGGAAGCCGCCGCCGACGAGGTCGTACATGCCACCCGCGGCCATCGCGTCGAGCGTCGGGACGGCGAGCTCGGCCTCACCCCGCCGGAGCAGCAGCTCGAGCACCGAGGCCGGCGGAAACTTGGGCGCGCGGGCGCCGAAGCCGCCCCATTCCGGGTCGTGGAGCTCGCCGAGCCGCCGCACCGCGGCGAAGAGCAGCGACTCCGTCAGCGGCTCTGACGAGGCCGCTGCTTCCGCCGCCTGGCGCAGCGCATTCACGAGCACCTCCGTCCGCTGCGTCACCTCCGCCCGGCGCTCCCGGTAGAGCTCCGAGACCGCTACCAGCACCTGCGGGAACGACGGCAGCCCGTGCCGCGGCGTTGGCGGGAAGTACGTGCCGCCGAGGAACGGCTCGCCCTCCGGTGTCAGGAAGACGGTCAGCGGCCACCCGCCCTGGCCGGTGAGCGCGACGACAGCGTCCATGTAGACGCCGTCGACATCGGGGCGCTCCTCGCGGTCGACCTTGATGTTCACGAAGCGCCCGTTCATCAGCGCAGCGATCTCGGCGTCCTCGAACGACTCGTGCGCCATGACGTGGCACCAGTGGCAGGCTGCGTAGCCGACCGAGAGCAGAATCGGCCTGTCCTCCGCACGCGCCTGCGCGAACGCGTCGTCGCCCCAGGCGTACCACTCGACCGGGTTGTCGGCGTGCTGGAGGAGGTAGGGCGACGTCTCTTCGGCGAGCCGGTTGGGCACGGTGGGATCATGCCCTCGTGAACCT